>DXCY01000190.1 GCA_019115725.1 Candidatus Luteimonas excrementigallinarum | reverse complement strand
GGAAAACCCGCCCTCGGCCAGAAATGCTTTTTCCTCGCGGGTGTGCTCACGGCCCAGCACCGGATTGCGATGTGGAAAGCGGCCGAAACGCCGGATGATGTCGCGGTGCCCGCTGACCCGCTGCGCGCGCTCCTCGCTGATCCGCGCGCTCAGGCTGATCGACATCCCCTGGTCGGCCAGGTTTTCGGAATGCGTGAACGGAAAAATAAAGAACACCCGGAAACCCTCCTCCACCTGGTCCAGCCAGCCCCTGCGCTCCGCTTCCCGGGCATACATGCACGCCAATCCATCGGTCGCGTACATGTGCGCGGTGCCGCGGAACGCGTTGCGGGGAAACTGGTCGAGCAGGACCATCAACGCCAGTGCGCCGTCCGGGCTTTCAATCCAGTCGTCGCAGCGGCGCCTGGCGGCGTCCATGTGCAGGTCCAGGAAGCTGTCGCGGAACAGCTGGTCGAAGGCATCGTCTTTGCGCATCCAGCGCCCGTCCGCGACCACCTCGCGCCAGAAGTCGATCAGCTTATCGATGTGCGGATTCATGCCATCCCTTCTCTGGAAACACCTTGGAACATAGCCCATCGGCTTGTGGGCGTCCGGCCTACGGGCCCGCTCTCAACCTGCCAATTTCTGCCAACGCTCACTTCCGTTCCGTTGCGGAAACCGCTGGGTCATTACAGGCCAGCCCACCAAGTGGAACAGTAGGTCACGCAAACGACCGTTTGAATCGTGCACGCGAACTCCATATCAATCGTGAGCGGGCTATCCGCATGATCGATAGGAGCTTCCCCATGACCAAGAACAACCTGATTGCCACTTCCATCCTTGCCGCAGCCCTTGGCGCGCTGTCCTTCAATGCCCAGGCGGCTGAGCCGACCGGCTGGTATGCCGGCGCTGGCGTTGGCCAGTCAATGGTCGACGAGTGGTTCGTGGATGACGAAGACGTCGGCTTCCAGGTGTTTGGCGGCTACCAGTTCACCCCGTACTTCGGGCTGGAAGCGGCCTATACCAACTTCGGCGAGGTCGATGTGATCGGCGGCGTCGGCGAGCTTGATGCGGAGGCCTTCTCCCTGGTCGCTGTGGGCACCGTGCCCTTCACCGACCGGTTCTCCGGCTATGCCAAGGCGGGCTTCAGCCGCTGGGATGCCGATTTGGGCGCGCCGGGCATTGGTCGCGCCAGCGAAGATGGCACCGACCCCACCTACGGTCTGGGCTTGCAGTACCGCTTCACCGATACCGTTGCCCTGCGCGGCGAGTACAGCCGCTTTGAAATGGACGACGTTGATGTGGACCTGGCGCAGGTGCAGGTGCGTTTCGACTTCTGACGCTTCACCCGGAGCGACATACGAACGGGGCCGGCATTGCTGGCCCCGTTTGCGTTACAGGACGGCGTAACAGGTTGTCGAGACATGATTTTTACGGGCGCGGCTGGACTATGGCTGGTCGGGCATCGGCTCGTTGAGGAGAAGACATGAGTGACAGCAATCGCATCGTAATCATCGGCGGACACGGCAAGGTGGCGCTGCTTGCCGCACCAAAGTTGAGCGCCGCGGGATACCGCGTGGATTCGGTCATCCGCAACCCTGACCACGCCGACAGCGTCCGCGCGGCCGGCGGCCACCCGGTAGTGCTCGATATCGAATCGGCCGATGTGGACGCAATGGCCGATGTGTTCACTGGCGCTTCGGCGATCGTGTTTTCAGCGGGCGCGGGCGGCGGCAATCCGCAGCGCACCCGCGCCGTCGACTATGAGGCGGCAACGCGCGCCATGCAGGCGGCGGAACAGGCCGGGGTGAAGCGGTTCGTGATGGTGTCCTATGCCGGCGCGAACAAGCACGTGCACCAACTGGATCCGTCCAATTCGTTCTACCACTATGCCAAGGCCAAGCACGATGCGGACGCCAAGCTGCGCGAGAGCGGGCTGGACTGGACGATCCTGGGTCCCGCGCTGCTTACGCTGGAACCGGCAACCGGGAAGATCCAGCGCGCTGATACAGCGGGCGCCGACTGGCCTGAGGACAAGCAGGTCACCTCGCGCGACAACGTGGCCGAGGTCATCACCCACGTCATCAGGACCGGCGCCGCGAGCCGGCAGACTGTGGACTTCTACGACGGCGACACGCCGATTCCCGACGCCATCCGTTAGGAGCGCGTCACGCCGCGCGCCGGCTGCGCTCCAGATGCACGAGGAGCAGGGAAACGGCGGCCGGAGTGATCCCGGAGATCCGGCGCGCCTGGCCAATGGTTTCCGGCAGCACACTTTCGAGCTTCTGCCGCGCTTCGGCCGACAGGCCGCGCACGCTGGCGTAGTCGAAGCCGGCGGGAATCGCGGTTTCCTCGTGACGCTGCTGGCGCGCAATCTCGTCGCGCTGGCGCTGCAGGTAGCCGGCGTACTTGGTTTCGATCTCGACCTGTTCGGCCACGTCATCAGCCACCGCATCCGGTGCGGCGAACGCCGGCAGCGACGCCAGCTTCGCGTAATCCAGCTCGGGCCTGCGCAGCAGGTCCAGCGCGCTGTTTTCGCGGCTCAGTTCGATGCCCAGCCGCTCCACCGCCTCGCGCCCGGCGGCATTGTTGGGCGATGCCCACAGCCCGCCCAGCCGGGCGGTCTCGCGTTCGATTGCCTCGCGCTTGGCCTCGAAGCGGGCCCAGCGCGCGTCGTCCACCAGCCCAAGATCACGGCCGATGGCGGTCAGGCGCAGATCGGCATTGTCCTCGCGCAGCTGCAGCCGGTACTCGGCGCGGCTGGTGAACATGCGGTAGGGCTCGGTGGTGCCATGGGTGATCAGGTCATCCACCAGCACGCCGATATAGGCCTGGTCGCGGCGCGGCGACCAGGCCGCCGCATCGCGCACCAGGCGCACGGCGTTCACGCCCGCCAGCAGCCCCTGCGCGGCGGCCTCCTCGTAACCGGTGGTGCCATTGATCTGGCCGGCGAAGAACAGCCCGGCCACCGCCTTGGTCTCCAGCGACGCCTTCAGCCCGCGCGGGTCGAAATAGTCGTACTCGATCGCATAGCCCGGGCGGGTGATGTGGGCGTTTTCGAAACCGACCACGCTGCGCACCAGCTCCAGCTGCACATCGAAGGGCAGCGAGGTGGAGATGCCGTTGGGGTAGATCTCGTTCACGCCCAGGCCTTCCGGCTCCACGAACACCTGATGGCTGTCCTTCTCGGCGAAGCGCACCACCTTGTCCTCGATCGACGGACAGTAAC
>DXCY01000189.1 GCA_019115725.1 Candidatus Luteimonas excrementigallinarum | reverse complement strand
CGGCAATCTCGCCCACGGTCTCCTTCTTCACCCGCAGGCCGGAAAGGATCGCCGCGGTCATCACCGGCGACACCTCCCCTCCCATGATCTGCCGCATCAGCTCCACCATTTCGTCGTGGAAGATTTCGCGGTGTTCAATCGTGCGCTGCAGCGCTTCCTGGGGGGAGATGGACATGGGGCATCGGGATGTGTGTGGGGATCGGACAGGATAACCCGTGCTCCCCTGGGCCCGTGCCCGGGAAGAATCAGCGGTGCAGGAAGTTCTGCAGCAGGGCGTGGCCGTGTTCGGTCAGGATCGACTCGGGATGGAACTGCACGCCCTCCACCGGATGCTCGCGATGGCGGATGCCCATGATTTCCTCGATGCCGCCGCCTTCCAGCTCGGTCCATGCGGTGACCTCAAGACATCCGGGCAGGCTTTCCTGCGCAACCACCAGCGAGTGGTAGCGGGTGGCCTGATAGCCATCCGGCAGGCCGGCAAACACCCCCGCGCCGCGGTGGCGGATGGGCGAGGTCTTGCCGTGCATGATCCGTCCGGCCCGCACCACCTGCCCGCCATAGGCCTGGCCAATCGCCTGATGGCCCAGACACACCCCCAGGATCGGCGTGGTCGGCCCCAGCCGCCGGATCACCTCCAGCGACACGCCGGCCTCGTTCGGCGTACACGGCCCGGGCGAGATGACGATCTTTTCCGGCCGCAGCCGCTCGATTTCATCGACCGTCAGCGCATCGTTACGCTCCACCCGCACCTCCGCCCCCAGCGCCTGCAGGTACTGCACGAGGTTGAAGGTGAAACTGTCGTAGTTATCGATCATCAGCAGCATGGAGCCATCAACCTTTCTGATTTCATTGGGAAACAGGGCATTTAACGCCGGGACGGCCGGTCCGGTCGATCACTCGCTGCGACGTCCGCCTGCATCAATCGGCCCATTTTCCCGGAAAGCCTGCGTCACTGCGTCGACAATGTCCGCCCACACCCCCGGCGTCACCAGTACCGGCATTTCCCTGGCCAGGACATTGCTCAGCTTTCCCCCGTTCCGCTCAAGTGAGCGAAGCACGCGATCGGCCTGGTGATCGGGCATCTCGACGATCTCTTTCAACGCCGCACGCGCCCGCCCATGCGCACGCAGGTTGCACAACTCCTGGCGCATCTCTCCGGTCAGGGTGCGCTCGATGATGTCTGACAGATAGACCACATGCGCACCGAGATCGGGATAGCGCCAGAGCGGCCTGGCGGCTTCCACTCCCGTAAAGTTGAAGTTCGACAACACTCCGTCCGGATAGGTGGTCTGCACGGGCTCGAACGTCACAAATTCATGCACCGCCTGCATCAGCGGCCGGGATACCCGATCCAGCACGCGGTCGTAGCTGCGGCGCTCACCGGCATCGTTGGTGATCACCGCGGACACCGGCAGGATCACCGGATCCGGAACCACGCCATCCCGCCGCAGCACGTCATTGATGAGAAAGCGGTGCACCCGGCCATTGCCATCGGCCAGCGGGTGGATATAGACAAAGCCGAACGCCGCCACGGCGCTGCGCATCACGGCGGACTGGCCCCGGGTTCTGCGCAGGAAAACGCGTAGGCCTTCCAGCATTGCCGGCACCTCGACCGCGGGCGGGGCCACGTAGTGCACCACCTCGTGATAACGCACGTGCTCGCCCACGAAGACCGGGGACTGGCGGACGCCGAAATCCGTGAGCGTGGTCCTGCCCAGGATCTCACGCTGCAGTCCGGCAAGCGCCGCATCCTCCAGCGGAAGCTCGCCCTGCCCCGTATGCCGGGCCATGACATCCGCGAACCGCTGGATGCGGCCGCCCTGCGTTGCTTCGCCCTCAATAGCGAAGCTGGCCCGGCTTTCCCGCAGGGTCATCCAGCTCGCGGCGCGCATCAGCAGGTCCTCACCGAACTCCGCTGCCAGCGCCCCCAGCAAGCCCGGCACATCCAGATCGCCTGCCCGCGCAACGGCGTCCGTCCTGACCACCATCGGGCAGAACTGCGGGGTACCCGGCAGGTTGTCGTTGACGCGCCAGCGCCGCACTTTCACCACCTGATCCGCCGACGCAGCAACCAGCTTCGCATCGTCGATCGCATCGACATAATTGCCGCCCAGCCGAGCGGGCACCTGCAGGTCTTCGCCGGTCAGCCATTCGTAGAGGAACGCTGCCCTGCGCGCATATTGACCGGTAGGCTCGGCCTGCACCCAGGCCTGGACAAAGGCCGGACCGGCCTTCACGAACAGTCGGGCGAGGAATTCCAGGTGCGGCACCTCATGGCGGAGATGGAACTGCAGATGCGCGGCGGGTTCCGGCAACGGCCGCATGACCTCCGGATAGGTTTCCAGACGTCGCCCATCTTCCACCGCTGTCGCGCGCCGCCCACCCGCTCCACTGAGCACGGGCGACTTTCCCAAGGAACACACCCCATATGCCCGGGCTAGCCATGCGGCGCCGAGCGGGTCGGGCGGAAGATCATTCATGCACGCCTCCTTTTCGTACTGGCTCCTGCGGTTGAAAACAGCTGACGCCGGCCCAGAAGCTGATTTATACGATTAAGATCGCTTAAAAACAATTATGGATTTCATGTTGGGTCGAATTATGATTTTTTGAGCGGCTGCAGGACACCGCGGCCCTTCCCAAGAGCCCGATGCCATCACAACCGTTATCCTCGGCCTGACCAGGCCCGGAGCACCGGATGGAAGCCTTCAGCCAATTCCTGCAGGACCAGCAGACAGCGCTGAGACGGATCGCCCGGCACACCCGCGGCGAACACACCCACGAAGACGTCGTACAGGAAGCCTGGCTGATGGCCGGCCAGGTGGCAGACCACGCGGGACGGGAAGTCGACTTTTCATGTCCTGACTTCCTGCAGCTGTTGCTCAGCCACCTCCACCAGCACCTTGTCAGATGGACCGAGCTCAACGTGCGGCACGGCGTGCGCCTGGACCACAGCGCCCATCCCGATGCGGACGAAGACGCACCCCATCCGATGCTCACCAGGCTTGCCAGTGACGGCGGTGCCGACCCGCTCAGTTGCCTCATCTCCCGGGAGGAAGAGAGCCACGAACCCCGGATGCCGGCGGACGTGCTGCATTCTTCCGCCCATGCCTACGTCACCCTGATCGAGCACTTCGACCGCCAGATGAGCAGCGTCGCCAAGCATCTGCTCATATCTCGCTCCTATACCTATCGCTGCTGGGCCCGGGCAAGGCACTTGGCCTCCATCCAGCGTTCGCTTGCCCTGTTACCCGCGCCTCCGGCGACGGCGTTGAGCGCGTGGCGGCGCTGGCGGGTGGATCGCGCGCCGCGACAGATGGCATTCGATTTTGACGCCCCCTTCCCCTGCCCCAACCTGCCAGCTGACCTTCAGCGGAGGCCCCATGCCCACCTCCCTTCCAACCAATGACACTCCACGCGCCTCCACGCTGCAGGCGCTGCTCAACCTGCGCCGCGATGAAGTGATGCCGGTGCTGCTGGCGGGGCTGTTCTTCTTCTGCATCCTGACCGCGCTGATGCTGCTGCGGCCGGCGCGGGATGCATTGGGGATGGAGCGCGGGATCGACAGCGTGCGCTGGCTGTTCATCGGCACGGCGGTGGTGACGCTGGCGGTGAATCCGGTGTTCGGCTGGCTGGTGGCGCGGTTCCGCCGGCTGCAGGCGGTCGGGGCCACGTACGGGTTCTTCGCGCTCAGTCTGGCGGGTTTCTGGGGGCTGCTGGTGTTCGCGCCGGGAGCAGTGGGCGCGCGCAGCGGGCAGGTGTTCTACGTGTGGTTCAGCGTGTTCAACCTGTTCGTGACCATGGTGTTCTGGGCGCTGATGGCCGAGCGCTTTTCCTCCGACCAGGGCAAGCGCTTCTTCGCGCTGATTTCAGTGGGCGGCACGGCGGGGGCGATCTTCGGGCCGTGGCTGGCGGGACGGCTGGCCGAGCCGCTGGGCACGCCGGCGCTGCTGCTGATTGCGGCGGGATTCCTGCTGCTGGCGCTGGCCGTGGCCTGGCAGCTGGCCCGCAGCGCTACGGCACGCACCAATCAGGATGCGGTGGAATCGAACGCTGCCGGCATGCACCGGGAACGCATCGGCGGCAGCGCCTGGGCCGGGTTCCGGGCGGTATTCCGCTCGCGCTATCTCACCGCGATCGCCGGCTACGTGCTGCTGATGACGGTGGTGGCGACCTTCATCTATTTCACCCGCCTGCAGATGGTGGCGGCGGTGACCGATGACCTGGACGCGCGCACGGCGATCTTCGGCAACATCGACATGTGGACCCAGGTGGCGGTGCTGGTGCTGCAGCTGACCATGACCGGCAAGATCATCCAGCGCTTCGGGCTGGGCGTGGCGCTGGCGATCCTGCCGGTAGCGACGGCGGTGGGTTTCATCGGTCTGGCGATCTACGGCTCGTTCGTGGTGCTGGTGCTGCTGGAAGCCACCAACCGCGCCGTGCAGCGCGGGATCACCCGGCCGGCGCGCGAGGCGCTGTTCACCGTGGCCAGCCGCGAGGACAAGTACAAGGCCAAGGCCTTCATCGACACGTTCGTGTACCGCGCCGGCGACGTGGTTGGCGCCCAGACCGAGGGCGCGCTGGGCCGGCTAGGCCTGGCGATGGGCGGGCTGGCCGGCGTGGTGGTCCCGCTGGCACTGGTGTGGGCGGCATTGGCCCTGTGGCTCGGCCGCGCCCAGGGCCACCTGACCAGCGCACCCCGGCCCGACCGCCCCTCGTAGGTCGACTCTGTGCGGCCGACGCGGGAGATGCATGGTTC
>DXCY01000188.1 GCA_019115725.1 Candidatus Luteimonas excrementigallinarum | reverse complement strand
GCACCTGCGGGATCACCCGGTAGGAGCGGTTTTCCATCGCGAAGCGGTTGACGTAGCCGCCGGCCAGCATGGCGGACAGGTCGGCGGCGAGGGTGCGCATGTCGATGCCCATCATGGCCGCTTTCTCGCGGTCCACCTGCACCTCGATGCGCGGGCTGTCGATCTTCAGGTCGGTGTCCAGGAAGATGAAGCGGCGGCTGGCCTGGGCCCGCTCGAGGATCGCATCGGCCAGTTCGCTCAGCTGCTCCGACGAGCCGATGCCGCCGATGACGAATTCACCACCCCCGCCTCCGCCCGCGGTCGGCAGCGAAGGGGGCACCTGGGCGAAGAAGTTCAGCCCGGCCAGCTCGGCCAGCTTGGGTTGCAGGTCCTGCTGCAGCACCTGGTTGGCCGAGCGGCTGCGTTCGCTCCACGGCTCGAAAATGAAGCCGGCGATCGCGGCCATGCCGCTGCCCGGGCCCATGCCGCCATTGATCAGGAACACATCGCTGATCTCGTCGATCTCCTCGACGTAGTTGTTGATGCCGGCGGTATAGCGCTCGATGTAATCCAGCGTGACCGGGGCGTCGGCAAAGGCGATGCCGAAGATGAAGCCCTCGTCTTCCATCGGCGCCGGTTCCTTGGGCGCGATGGCGTAGAGGAAGATGCAGGACACGAACACCAGCGCGCCGAATACCGCGATCACGCCCTTGGTATCCAGTGCGCCGTGCAGCCTGCGGTGATAGCCGGTGTGGAGCTTTTCGAATTTCGCGTCCAGCCAGGCTTCCATCCGGCCCTTGCTGCCTTCGCCCTTGGTCTTGAGCAGGCGCGCGCACATCATCGGTGACAGGGTCAGCGCCACCACGCCCGACAGCAGCACCGAGCCGGCCAAGGTGAAGGCGAACTCGGTGAACAGCACCCCGGTCATGCCGCCCTGGAAGCCGATCGGCAGGTACACCGCCACCAGGGTGGTGGTCATCGCCACCACCGGCCAGGCCAGCTCGCGCGCGCCCTTGAGCGCGGCTTCGGTAGGCGTCAGTCCGTCCTCGATGTGCCGGTGCACGTTCTCCAGCACGATGATCGCGTCGTCCACCACGATGCCGATCGCCAGCACCATCGCCAGCAGGGTCAGCAGGTTGACGGTGAAGCCCATCAGCAGCATCAGGAACAGCGCGCCTACCAGCGACAGCGGCACCGCGATGGTCGGGATCAGCACGCTGCGGATCGATCCCAGGAACAGGAAGATCACCACGATCACGATCAGCAGCGCCTCGATGATCGTGCGCACCACTTCGTTGATCGCGTCCTGGATGGCTTCGGTGCTGTCATAGGCCACGGTGGCCTCGATGCCTTCGGGCAGCTGCGGGGCCACCTCTTCCTCCAGCACCCGGCGCACCTCGGCGATCACATCCAGCGAGTTGGCATCGGGCGAGACGAACATGCCCATGAAGGTGGCCGATTCACCGTTGATGCTCACCGAGGTGTCGTAGTTCTCCGATCCCAGCTCCACGTCGGCAATATCGCCCAGGCGCACGATGGCGCCCTCGGACTCGTACACCACCAGCTCGCGGAACTCCTCCGGCGTGCGCAGGTCGGTGCGCGCGGTCAGGTCCACCGACACCATCTGCCCGCGGGTGGATCCGAGCGCAGCCAGCACGTTGTTCGATTGCAGCGCGCCGTGCACGTCGCTGGCGGTCACGCCCAGCGCGTTCATGCGATCAGGCTTCAGCCACACCCGCATGGCGAACGTGCCCGCGCCCATGATCTCGGCCCGCTGCACGCCGGGGATCGTGGCCAGGCGCGGCTCCACCACCCGCATCAGGTAGTCGGTGATCTGGTTGTCGTTGAGGTGCTCGCTGGAGAACGACAGGTACATCGCCGCGATCTGGTCGCCCTGCTGCAGGTCGATCACCGGATCCTCGGACTCGGCCGGCAGCTGGCTGCGCAGCTTGTTCACCTTGGCCGCGATCTGGGTCAGCGCTTCGTTGGCGTCGTAGTCCAGGCGGATGTAGGCCTGGATGATGCTGATGCCGGCGGTGCTGGTGGAGGTGATGTAGTCGATGCCCTCGGCGCTGGCCACCTCACGCTCAAGCGGCGTGGTGATGAAGCCCTGGATGAGGTTTGCATCCGCACCGAAATACGTGGTGCTGACCGTGATCACCGCGTTCTGCAGTTCCGGGTACTGGCGCACGTTGAGCTCGGTGTACGAGCGCATGCCCAGCAGCAGGATGAAGAGGCTGACAACCATCGCCAGCACGGGTTTCTTGATGAACAGATCTGTGAATTTCATCGGGTCCTCCGGCTCCCCGCTGGACGCGGGGAAGGCGGGCAGGGGAGGCGGCCGTACGGCGCCACGACCTGATCAGCGATTGGGGGGCAGGGGGCGTTCGTCGGCGCTGGGCTGCACGTCGTTGTTGATCACCACCGCGGCGTCGTTGCGCAGGCGCAGCAGGCCGCCGTTGACCACGCTTTCGCCCGGCGCCAGGCCGCGGGTCACCACGATCATGTCGCCGCGGGTGGGACCGGTGTCGATAAAGCGCTGGCGGACGATGAGGCGGTCGCCTTCGGCATCGGCCTCGTCGGTGTTTTCACCGTCGTCCTCGGCCGGAATGACCACATACACCACATTGCCGTAGGGGTTGAAGGCCACCGCGGTCTGCGGGATCACCACCACGTCCTCGTCCTCGCCCACTTCGAATTCCACCCGCGCGAACGCGCCTGGGCGCAGCAGGTGGTCGGGGTTGTCGAACGTGGCCTGGACCCTGAAATTGCGGGTGTCCGGATCCACCGCCGGTTCGATGGCGGTCACCTGGCCCTCGAAATCGCGGCCCCCGATCGAGTCGACCCGGGCGTGCACCGCCATGCCCTCGCGCAGGCTGCCGAGTTCCTGCTCGGGCAGGGTGAAATCCAGGAAGATCGGATCCAGCGACTGCAGGCTCACGATCGGCGCGCCGGGAGCCAGGTATTCACCCAGATCCACCTTGCGGATGCCGAGCACGCCGTCGAACGGCGCGCGGATGCGCTTCTGCGCGATCAGGGCGCGCTGTGATTCGGCCTGGGCGCGGGCGGTGGCGGCCTGGGTGGCGCGCTCTTCCACTTCGGCCTGCGAGACCAGCTGTTCGGTGCCCAGGGCACGCCAGCGATCGGCCTGCACCCGGGCCAGGTTGGCCGAGGCTTCCAGCGCTTCCAGCGTCGCCATCTCGGCGTCGGAGGTCAGCTCCACCAGCAGGCTGCCGGCCTTGACCGGCTGGCCGGGCTCGAACGTGATCCGCTGCACCACTCCGCCGGCTTCCGTGGTCACGTCGGTCCCGTTGACCGCCACCAGGGTGCCCACTGCTTCCAGCCGCCCGCTCCAGCGCTCGGCCCGGGCCTCGAAGGTGGCCACGGATACCGGCGGCTGCGGCATGTCGTCGAAGAAGCTGTTCATCATCGTGCGCATGGCGCCCCACAGGGCGAACACCCCGCCGAACACAAGCACGGTGATCAGCAGCGTCCAGAACATGCGTTTGCGCGTGGATGGCGGACGGTTGGCGTTGGGATTGGCCATGGGATCCTCGGGTACGGGCGTGCCTGCCGCGTCGGCGGCCGGGTGTTGGCAACGGTCCACGGAGGAGCGGCTGCGGACCGTGAAGAACCGGGTCAGATAGCTCCGGCGCGGACGGAAATCCCCGGAGCCGGGCAGGCATCGGGGCGGTGTTCTGGCGTCAGCCCGTCGCAGGTAGGAGCGGCTTTCCCGCGGCCAGGGGCGTCCGACGCGCGCAAGAATACATATCTTGAACCGTCAGGTACAGCAATTGAAAAATCGCCGTCCGGAAGGTCAGTACACCACCCCGCCCTGCGGCACCCCGCTCATGTCAGGCAGCTGGTGGGCGATGCCCTTGTGGCAGTCGATGCAGGTGGCCTGGCCGGGGCCGAGGTACTGCTGGTGGATCCACGCCGCACGGCTGGCCTGACGGGTGAGGTCCATGGAGTCGTAGTCGTGGCAGTTGCGGCATTCGAGCGAGTCGTTTGCCTTCAGCCGCGCCCACTCGTGTTCGGCCAGCCGGCGGCGGCCTTCGCGGAACTTCAGCTCGGTGTCGATGGTGCCGAAGATCTTGCCCCACACCTCCTTGGAGGCCTGCATCTTGCGTGCGATCTTGTCGGTCCAGTCGTGCGGTACGTGGCAGTCGGGACAGGTGGCGCGCACGCCGGAGCGGTTGGTGTAGTGGATCGTGCTCTTGAGTTCCTCGAACACGTTGTCCTTCATTTCGTGGCAGCTCACGCAGAACTGCTCGGTGTTGGTCACCTCCAGGGCGGTGTTGAATCCGCCCCAGAAGATGATCCCGGCGAGGAACCCGCCCAGGGTCAGGAAGCCCAGGCTGAAGTGCACGCTTGGCGAGCGGAGCGTGCGCCAGAGCGGCTGCAGCCGCGCGCCGGTCCTGCGCCACCAGCTCATTGGTTCAGCTCCTGCGCCTGTTCCTGCATCAGCAGGCTGTCGATATCGATGAAGTTGTTGGCCACCAGCGGCTCGGCGTCGGTCTGCACCACGTGGCACTGCATGCAGAAGTAGCGGCGCGGCGAAATGGTGGCCAGGAACTGGTCATCGCGATCCATGTAGTGGGTCACGCTGACCTCGGGCGCCTGGAAGCGGGTGGCGTTGGCGCGTGCGTGGCAGACCATGCAGCGGTTGGAGTTCAGGTCCACCTGGTAGCCGTCGACCGAGTGCGGGATGGTGGGCGGCTGCATCGGGTAGGCGCGGCCGCGGCGCATGTCGAAGTTCTCCACTTTGGCCATCGTGAGCGGAGTGACTTCAACGTCGATCGGCACGTGGCGGCGCAGCGGGGCGATATCGCGCTGGGCATCGCCGCGGGCGCTGATCGGTGGCGACGGCGGCTGCACCTCGGCCCCGGTCGAGGAGGAACGGTCGCAACCCGACAGGGCCAGCAACAGCAGGATCAAAGCGGCGATGGCGGTACGCATGTTGGTCTCCGGTTGGTTCAACGCACGATGACGACAGCGGCCCTCAGGCCGCGGTCACCCGCACGGCACACTTCTTGAAGTCGGTCTGCTTGGAAATCGGGCAGGTCGCGTCCAGCGTGACCTTGTTGATCAGCTGGGCCGCATCGAACCACGGCACGAACACCGAGCCGCGCGGCATTTTGTTGCGGCCGCGGGTTTCCACCCGGGTGCGCATTTCGCCGCGCCGCGAGCTCACCACCACTTCATCGCCGCGCTTGAGCCCGCGGCTGCGCGCGTCGTCCGGGTGCATGAACACCACCGCGGAGGGGAAGCTGCGGTACAGCTCCGGCACGCGCATGGTCATCGAGCCCGAATGCCAGTGCTCCAGCACGCGCCCGGTGATCAGCCACATGTCGAACTCATCGTCCGGCGACTCGGCCGGCGGCTCGTACGGCAGGGCCCAGATCACCGCCTTGCCGTCCGGATTGCCATAGAACTCGAAGCCCGTGCCCGGGGTCACGTACGGATCGGCTCCCTCGCGGTAGCGCCAGCGCGTTTCCTTGCCATCGACCACCGGCCAGCGCAGCCCGCGCACCTGGTGGTACACGTCGAACGGCGCCAGGTCGTGGGCGTGACCGCGGCCGAACTCGGCGTACTCTTCGAACAGGCCCTTCTGCGGGTAGAAGCCGAACGCATCGGCCTCGTGGTTTGCATAGCCTTCCTCGATCTCGTCCACGCCGAAGGCATCCACCTTGCCGTTGCGGTACAGCACATCGAACAGGGTCCTGCCGCGGAATTCCGGGTTCGCGGCCAGGATCTCTTCCGGCCAGCACTCGTCGGTGGTGAAGCGCTTGGAGAACTCCATCAGCTGCCACAGGTCCGACCTCGCCTCGCCCGGCGCGTCCACCAGCTGGTGCCAGAAGTGGGTGCGGCGCTCGGCGTTGCCGTAGGCGCCCTCCTTCTCCACCCACATGGCGCTGGGCAGGATCAGGTCGGCGGCCTGGCAGGTGACCGTCGGATAGGCATCCGACACCACGATGAAGTTGTCCGGGTTGCGGTAGCCGGGCCAGCCCTCTTCCATGATGTTGGCGGCGGCCTGCATGTTGTTGTTCACCTGCACCCAGTAGGCGTTGAGCACGCCGTCCTTGAGCGCGCGGTTGTGCTGCACCGCGTGCAGGCCGTCCTTGCCCTTGATGATTCCGCGCGGGATCTTCCAGATATCCTCGGCCGTGGCCCGGTGCTCGGAATTGGCCACCATCATGTCCGCCGGCAGGCGGTGGCTGAAGGTGCCCACCTCGCGCGCGGTGCCGCAGGCCGACGGCTGGCCGGTCAGCGAGAACGGGCTGTTGCCCGGGGTGGCGATCTTCCCGGTCAGAAGGTGGATGTTGTAGACCATGTTGTTGGCCCACGTGCCGCGCGTGTGCTGGTTGAAGCCCATGGTCCAGAACGACATGACCTTGGTGTCCGGATCGGCATACAGCTCGGCCAGCTGCTCCAGCCAGTCGCGCTGCACGCCGGTCATCTCTACCGCGCGCTCCAGGGTGTAGGGCGCCACGAAGGCGGCGAACTCGTCAAAGCCGATCGGCGTGCCGCCGTTGGGGTCGCCGGCGTTCTGCGCGGCGACTTCCAGCGGGTGCTCGGGACGCAGGCCGTAGCCGATGTCGTCGTTGCCGCGCTTGAAGGTGGTGTGCCTGTCGACGAACTCGCGGTTGACCCGGCCCGACTTGATGATGTGGTTGGCGATGTAGTTCAGAATCACCAGGTCGGTCTGCGGCTTGAACACCATCGGGATGTCGGCCAGCTCGAAGCTGCGGTGCTCGTAGGTCGACAACACCGCCACCTTCACGTGCGGGTTCGACAGCCGGCGGTCGGTCACCCGGGTCCACAGGATCGGGTGCATCTCGGCCATGTTCGAGCCCCACAGCACGAACGCGTCGGCGGCCTCGATGTCGTCGTAGCAGCCCATCGGCTCGTCCATGCCGAAGGTGCGCATGAAGCCGGTCACCGCAGACGCCATGCAGTGGCGCGCGTTGGGATCGATGTGGTTGCTGCGGAAGCCCGCCTTCATCAGCTTGTTGGCGGCGTAGCCTTCCCACACCGTCCACTGGCCGGAGCCGAACATGCCGATGCCTTCGCCGCCCTTGGCCTTGAGCACGGTCTTGAACTTGTCGGCCATCACGTCGAAGGCCTCATCCCAGCTGACCGGGGTGAAGTCGCCTTCCTTGTCATAGACGCCGTTGCGCTTGCGCAGCATCGGCGAGGTCAGGCGGTCGGCGCCGTACATCACCTTGGACAGGAAGTAGCCCTTCACGCAGTTCAGGCCGCGGTTGACCTCGGCGTGCACGTCACCATGCGTGGCCACCACGCGGTTGTTGCGCACCGCGACGTTGATGCCGCAGCCGGTGCCGCAGTAGCGGCAGGGCGCCTTGCTCCACTTGAGCCCGGCAGTATCGGGGCCGATCTCTTCCGTCACCGGATTGTTGCTGGCACCCGGCATGGGCATGCCGGCGGCGGCCGCGGCGGCTGCCACGGCGGAGGTACGGATGAATTCACGACGCGTGGTCATGGTCTGCTCCGGATAGCTGGGGATTGCTGGATATGGGGTTGCTCGAGTTCGGCACGCGACTCGACGTGGTGGTAGACCAGATTGACGCTGACCACGCCGGGCAGGTCGCGCAGCCGGTCCACGTTGTCCATCAGGCCGCGGGTGTCGGCCGATTCCTGCAGCAGCACACTGCGGGTGTGGTCGGCCATGGCGATCTCCAGCCCGTCGCTGGTGTCCACCATGTGCTGGATGGCATCCCGGGCTTCGGCCTGATGGTGGACCAGCAGGCTGGCGATATGCAGTTCGTCGGGCCCGTCGTCGCGCTTGCTCATGGTGAGGCCACCGCTGGCTGATGGTGCAGGCTGATGGCATGGGTCGGGCAGGCGGCCACGCAGGCGCCGCAGCCGGTGCAGCGATCGGCGCTGACCTGGGGGGCGGCCACCCGGGCCCGCGGGAAAACGATTGCGTCATCGCCGCAGGCATCGCTGCAGCTGCGGCAGACCACGCCCTTGGCGGTCAGGCAGTCTTCGCCGAACTGCGGCAGCAGGTGCCAGGGGTCCTGGCTGGTCCGGCGGCTGAGCGCAGCGGGTTCGCAGGCGGCTTCGCAGTCGCCGCAGAAGGTGCATTCGCCGCGCTTGGGGGAAAACACCGGGTAGCCGGCGGGGCCGCGCACGAGCACGCCTTCCGGGCATGCGCCCAGGCAGGCGTGGCACGCGGTGCAGGTGTCCACGAAGGCGGCTTCGGGCAGCGCCCAGGGCGGGCGCAGCGGTGCCTGGGCCCGCAGCTCCCCGCGCAGGAGGGCGCGGCGGGAGTGCGAGTGCGTGGCGGATGGGGCGGACATGGTGCGCTCCGCCATCAGGACGGGCCCGGGGGCCCGTTGAAGATCTGCCAGATCCAGACGGCGAATCCGTATCCACCCACCACCATGACCGAGATCAGCGGGAACAGAACCACGGTCAGGAACAGGAACATCAACAGTTCCCGGCGCCTGCCTGGCTGGCCGGTTGTTTCCCCCATGATTCACCCCTTGCTCGCTTGTTGCTGGCTGGTTCAGATCGTAGCCGCTATCGGGCAGGGTGGCCAGATAACGGGCCACTGCTAGCCCCGCTTGCGTGGTCCGGCGTGCGTCCAATAAAAAAGGTCTTCCCAATCAAGGGAAAGCGCGCGTTGAGTTGATAGGCCGCCGGGGCGTCGGGGACGTAGCCCCGACCTACCGGGGGCAAAACGGCGGCGTGGCAATTCCGGAGCCTTGCCCCG
>DXCY01000187.1 GCA_019115725.1 Candidatus Luteimonas excrementigallinarum | reverse complement strand
TAACGCCCTGCCCGTCCAGTCGGCCTTCCCAGCTGCCGCCGGAATGCCGCAGCCCGGCACGGCGCGCCCGGTCAGCGCTGTCCTGCGTCCATTCCAGGTAGATTTCCAGCGCTTCGGTGCCGGTACGGATCAATCCGTCCCGGACCCGCCCGCGAAAGCTGCGGCCGTAGGCCATCAGGTGCAGCGCTTCCAAGACGCTGGTCTTGCCGGCGCCGTTGTCGCCCACCAGCACGTTGAGCCCGGCTGCTGGCTCGATCTCCACCGACTCCAGCCGGCGCAGGTCGCGGATCTGCAGCCGGGTTACCCGCATGGGGTGGGCTCCCCGTCCGTCGGCCAGGGAGCAAAACGCCCGGACTGTGCCGGGCGTTCTGGTTTCACGTGGAACACAGGATCTGTCACAGGCGCAGCGGCATCACCACGTGGCGGCATTTCTCACTGCCCGCCTCCCGCACCAGCGCCGAGGAGTTGGCGTCACGCAGCTGCAGCACCACTTCCTCATCGCGCAGCGCGCCCAGCGCATCCTGCAGGTAATTGACGTTGAAGCCAACGGCCAGGTCATCGACGGTGGTCTGGGCCTCGATTTCTTCCTGCGCCTCTTCCTGTTCCGGGTTGTGGGCGCTGATGCGCAGCTGGCCGGGAGAGACTTCCACCCGCACGCCGCGGTATTTCTCGTTCGACAGAATCGCTGCGCGCTGCAGGGCGGCGCGCAGCACTTCACGGTTCACGGTGACCTCGCGGTCCGCGCCAATCGGAATCACCGCCTCGTAATCGGGAAAACGCCCGTCGATCAGCTTGCTGGTGAAGGTCACATCGTCCCGCTTGACCCTGAGGTGGCTGCGATCAAGTTCCAGTTCCAGCTCGCGGTCGCCGCCTTCCAGCAGGCGCTGCAACTCGGTGACGCCCTTGCGCGGAAGGATGATCTGGCGCTTGGTGGCGATATCCGCATCCAGCGGGGCCTCACACAGCGCCAGGCGGTGGCCATCGGTGGCCACGCAGCGCAGGCGTGATTCGCCCAGGTCAAACAGCAGGCCGTTGAGGTAATAGCGCACGTCCTGCTGGGCCATGGCGAACGAGGTCCGTTCGATCAGCTCCTTGAGCGCCGCTTCCGGCACCCGGATCCGTTCGGTGGTCTCCACATCGTCAATGGCCGGGAAATCGTTGGCCGACAGGCTGGCCAGGCTGAACCGGCTGCGGCCCGCCTGCACGGTGATCTTGTCGCCCGACTGGCTGACCGTGACCTTGCTGCCATCCGGCAGCGCCCGGACGATTTCAAACAGCTTGCGGGCGGGAATGGTGGTTTCCCCGTCCTGGGCATCGTCCACCTGGGTGCGGGCCACCATCTCCACTTCCAGGTCGGTGCCGGTCAGCGAGAGCTGTCCGTCCTGTACCTGGGCCAGGAGATTGGCCAGCACCGGCAGGGTCTGCCGCCGTTCGACAACGTTGACGACCTGGGTCAACGGCTTGAGAAAGACTTCGCGTTGGAGGCTGAAACGCATGCCGGTGGGTTCCCCTTAGGCTCTACCAGTTTTTGGATAAGAATCAAAAGCTGGTGGTGGTGGTGTCGCCGCCAGCGCTTGATAACCATCTCAAGTTGTTGATTTGTAACGCAAATTTCGATGTAACAAACAGGTGTACAACTGCCAGTGGATGGTGAGTGCAACCTGTGGACAACTTTCGCGCCTGCAAATTATCCCAGACTTGTCCACAGCTTGCCCCCGCTGTTGCAATCCCCAGGCTTCAGGGGGTTCCGGCGGGGTTATTCACTCAATTTCCGGATCAATTTGTCCCAGTCTTCGCGCAGCTTGCCGTCGGTTTCCATCAGTTTCCGGACCTGGCGGCAGGCGTGCAGCACGGTGGTGTGGTCGCGACCCGCGAAGGCGTCGCCGATCTCGGGCAGGCTGTGCTCGGTCAGCTCCTTGGACAGGGCCATTGCCACCTGGCGGGGGCGGGCCAGCATCCGGGTACGACGTTTTGACAGCAGGTCCTTGATCTGCAAGCCATAGTAGTCTGCCACGGTCTTTTGAATGTTGGCGATGCTGACGCTCTGCATCTGCGCGCGCAGCAGATCGCGCAGGGTTTCCTGGGCAAATTCGGCGGTAATGGTGCGTCCGGTGAAGTTGGCCCGCGCCGCCAGCGTATTGAGCGCCCCTTCCAGGTCGCGCACGTTCGAGCGCATGCGCTTGGCGATAAGGAAGGCCACGTCCTCGGGGATCTGCGCGCCGCGCTCGTGCGCCTTGGACAGCACGATCTGGGCCCGGGTCTCGAAATCGGGCGGATCGATCGCCACCGACAGCCCCGAGGCCAGGCGCGACTTCAGCCGGGGCTCCAGGCCCTCCACTTCGCGCGGGAACCGGTCGCAGGTCATGATGATCTGCTGGCGGCCTTCAAACAGCGCATTGAAGGTATGGAAGAACTCCTCCTGGGTGCGCTCCTTGCCGGCGAAGAACTGGATGTCGTCGATCAGCAGCGCGTCCACTTCCTGGAACTGGCGCTTGAAGGCATCCATCGCCCGCTCCTGGAGCGCGCGCATCATCGCGTTGAAGAACTGGTCCGAGCGCAGGTACAGCACCCGCACGCCGGGGTTGATCTCGCGCATGCGGTTGCCGGCGGCGAACATCAGGTGGGTCTTGCCCAGCCCGGTGCTTCCATAGAGCAGCAGCGGATTGTGGGCGCGGTCGCCCGGATTCTCGGCCGCGTGCCAGGCCGCGGCGCGGCCGAGCTGGTTGCTGCGGCCCTCGACGAAGTTGTCGAACGAGTAGTGGCTGTCCAGATTGCCGTGGAACGCCGGGCCGGTTGGCGTCGGCACGGCGATCGGCTGCGGTGCGGGCGCGGCCGGCTTGGGCATCGAGCCGATTTCCAGCGCAACCTCGTCGCCACCGCCGAAGTGGCCAAGCAGTTCGCGGATGCGGTCCAGGTAGCGCGAACGCACCTCGTCGCGCACGAATGCATTGGGCGCGTACAACACCATGGTGTTGTCGCGGCGGGTTGCCTGCAGGGGTCTGAGCCAGGTGTGGATGTCTTCGGCCGGCAATTCGGCTTCCAGACGTTCAAGGCAGCGGGGCCAAGCTTCCATGTGCGAATGTATGATGTGTCTTGCTGGGCGGACGCCGACAACGGCACTGCCCCGGGTCGCTGACCTGGGGCAACCGGATGGGCGCGGAGCCGGCAGACTACCACCGCCCCCGGGGTGGCGCACCCGGCTCCGGAGCACCAGTTGACTGGCCGCCAGAAGCGGCGCTATCATCGCTGGTTCGTTTAGCGCAGCGTAACGCCGCGCCCCCGCACGAGAAACCTCTGAAATGGCTACCAAGCGCACTTTCCAGCCCAGCATCATCAAGCGCAAGCGCGACCACGGCTTCCGTGCCCGCATGGCGACCGCGGACGGCCGCAAGATCCTTGCCCGTCGCCGCGCCAAGGGCCGCCGGCGCCTGTCGGCCTGAGGCCGCGTGTTGCGGGTGGCCGCCATCCAGCGGTCCCCGCAACGACCCAGACCGTGTCTGCAATGAGCGCTGCCTTTCCAAGGCAGGCGCGCGTCCGCGTGCGGGCGCATTTTGACCGCGTATTCGCCGAGGGCCGACGCACCGCGTCGCCGTTGATGGCCGTGCACTGGCACCGCGATGGCGAGCCGGCGCGGCTGGGCCTTGCCGTGTCCCGCAAGGTGGATCCGGACGCGGTCGGCCGCAATCGCATCAAGCGCCAGCTGCGGGAACAGTTCCGCCAGCTGCGCCCCCTGCTGCGTCACGGAAGCTACGTGGTGGTGGCCCGCCGCGCGGCTGCCGACGCCTCGGGCGTGGAACTGCGCGAGGGCCTGCGTGCGATCCTACAGCGGGCCGGCGCGTTGCCCGCCCCGGCCGTGGGCGTCACAATGCCCGGCGACTCTTCCGCATCCCCCCGATCACCCGCGCCGGAACCTTCCGGCGAATGAGCTTGCCTGTCCGATGAACCAGACCCGCACCCTGCTGATTTTCGCCTGGCTGATGGTAGCCGTCATGCTGTGGATGGAATGGCGCAAGGAAGCCAATGTCCAGGCCGCGCCGGATCTGCCGGTGGCCGCCGAGGTGGCCGGCAGCGATGCGGTGCCTTCATCGGTGCCCTCCTCCAGCGCCGCGGTGCCGGATGCATCCAACGTGCCGATCGCGCCGCCTGCCGCTGACGGCTCCGTGCCCAGCGCCACGGCGAGCGCCTCTCCGGCCACCGGCAGCGATGCGGTGACCGTGGTCACCGACGTGCTGCGCCTGACCCTGGACCGGGGCAACGTGGTGGACGCGGCGCTGCTGGCCTACCCGCAGACCCGCGACGAGGACAGCCCGCCGGTCAAGCTGTTTGATACCGATCCTTCGCGCTGGTACGCGGCCCAGAGCGGCTGGGTCAGCCAGGCCAATGCTGCGCCGACCCACGAGGCCGGCTTCGTGGCCGAGACCGGCGAGCGTGAATACCGCCTGGATGAGGCCGGTGACGAAGTGGTGGTGCCGTTCGTATGGCAGGGCCCGGACGGGGTCACCATCCGCCGCACCATCACCGTGCGTCGCGGCGCCTATGCGATCGACGTGCGCGATACCGTGATCAATGCCGGCAATACGCCCTGGCAGGGCCATATCTATCGCCAGCTGTCGCGGGTGCCGCCGAACATCAGCCGCGGCATGACCAACCCGGAATCCTTCAGTTTCAATGGCGCCACCTGGTACAGCGACGAGGAGGGCTACACCCGCCGTCCGTTCGCCAAGTTCCTCAACGAGGGCGCGATCAACCTGCAGGCCACCGAGAGCTGGACCGCGATCCTGCAGCACCATTTCTTTACCGCGTGGATTCCGCGTGCCGACGACCGCACGGTCATTTCCGTGCATGAGGACGGGCCGCGCCACCTGGTGCGCCAGCTCGGCCCGGGCCTGTCGGTGGCCCCCGGCCAGCAGGACAGCGTGGATGCGCGGCTGTGGGTGGGGCCCAAGCTGGTCGAGCAGATCAAGGCCCAGGGCGTGCGCGGCTTTGACCGTGCGGTGGACTACTCGCGCTTCTCCGCTTTCGCCTTCCTCGGCGAGTGGCTGTTCTGGCTGCTCGACAAGGTCCACAGCCTGGTCAAGAACTGGGGCTGGGCGATCGTGGGCCTGGTGATCCTGATCCGCATCGCGATGTACCCGCTGTCGGCGGCGCAGTACAAGTCGATGGCCAAGATGCGCAAGTTCCAGCCGCGCATGGCCCAGCTCAAGGAACGCTACGGGGACGACAAGCAGAAGTTCCAGATGGCGATGATGGAGCTGTACAAGAAGGAGAAGATCAATCCGGTGGGCGGCTGTCTGCCGATCCTGCTGCAGATGCCGATCTTCTTCGCCCTGTACTGGGTGCTGCTGGAGTCGGTGGAACTGCGCCATGCGCCGTGGATGGGCTGGATCCAGGACCTGACTGCGCCCGATCCGTTCTTCATCCTGCCGATCATCAACATTGCGGTGATGTGGGCCACGCAGAAGCTCAGCCCGATGACCGGCATGGATCCGACCCAGCAGAAGATCATGCAGCTGATGCCGGTGATCTTCGGCGCGATCATGATCTTCTTCCCGGCCGGCCTGGTGCTGTACTGGGTCACCAACGGCTCGGTGGGCCTGGCCCAGCAGTGGTGGTTCCTGCGCCGCTACAGCGGTGATTCGGGCAAGCCCGACCAGCCTTCCAAGCCCAAGCCGCCCAAACCGGCCAAGGCCTGATGCCTGGCGGGTGCCGGCGCTGCGGCCGGCGCCCGTCCGCCTGACAGTGCCCGTCCCGTCGTGACCGCCTCCCAGGACACCATCGTTGCCATCGCCACAGCGGCCGGTACCGGCGGTATCGGCGTGGTGCGGCTGTCGGGTCCGGGCGCGCGGGGGATGGCGGAAGCCCTCTGCGGTCGGCCCCTGCGCGCGCGCCATGCGCACCACGTGCGCCTGCATGAAGAAGATGGCGCGGTGCTGGATGACGGCATCGCGCTGCTGTTCGCGGCGCCGGCCAGCTACACCGGCGAAGACGTGGTGGAACTGCAGGCCCACGGCAGCCCCGCGGTGCTGCATCGGCTGGTGGAACTGTGCCTGGCCCGCGGGGCCCGTCGCGCCCGCCCCGGGGAATTCAGCGAGCGCGCCTTCCTCAACGGCCGCCTGGACCTGGCCCAGGCCGAGGCGGTTGCCGACCTGATCGCGGCCGCCGACCTGCGCGCCGCCCGCGCCGCCCGCCGGGCCCTGGACGGGGAGTTTTCCACCCGGGTCGAGCGGATCGCCGAACGCATGCTGGCCCTGCGGGTGCATGTGGAAGCGATGATCGACTTTTCCGATGAGCCGCTGGACACCCTGGGTGGCGACGAAGTGGCTGCCAGACTGGGCGAGCTGGCCGGTCTGCTGGATCAGCTGCTGGCCGCCGCCGAGCGTGGCCGCCGCCTGCGCGACGGCCTGCACGCGGTGATCGTGGGGCCGCCCAATGCCGGCAAGAGTTCGCTGCTCAATGCGCTGGCCGGCAGCGAGCGCGCCATCGTCACCGATATCGCCGGCACCACCCGCGACCTGCTGGCCGAGACCGTGCGCGTGGGTGGGGTGGAGCTGACCCTGGTCGACACCGCCGGCCTGCGCGAGGGCGGGGATGCGATTGAGCGCGAGGGCATGCGCCGGGCCAGGGCCGAACTGGCCCGCGCCGACCTGGCCATTGCGGTGGTGGATGGCCGGGATCCGGCCGCCGGCCGCGCGGCGGTGGCCGACGCGCTGCAAGGCGTGCCCGGCGTGCTGTGGCTGTACAACAAGTCCGACCTGGTGCCCGGGGCGGATACGGGCGGGACGGAAGGCGACGCCGCGGACGTGCTGTGGATTTCGGTCCGCACCGGCGCCGGCCTGGACCAGGTGGAAGCCCGGCTGCAGACGCTCGCGGGCATGGGCGCGGAGCAGGGTGGCGGTGAATTCACCGCACGTGCGCGCCACGTGCATTCGCTGCAGGAGGCGTCCACAGCCCTGGCCCGCGCGCGCCGACACCTTGGCGCGGAGGTGCTGGAACTGGCCGCCGAGGCGCTGCGTGAGGCCCACGACCATCTCGGGGAAATCAC
>DXCY01000186.1 GCA_019115725.1 Candidatus Luteimonas excrementigallinarum | reverse complement strand
CAGGGAGTCGTAGCGGGCAAGGATGGCCGCGCGCAGTTCGTCAGCGCTTGCCGGAGGGGTCGTCGGGGGTTGGGCCATGGGCCGCTCCTGGAAGGTGTGATCGCTCGTTACCCGGACCTTCAAGCAAGAATGGAACGGGCGCAAATTAGTGGAAATTCTATTACAATAACGATCTGGAAAATTAGTTCCAATGTCGGGTCCGGCGTGCGCCGCCGGGCGCAGGGGAGTTGACCGCATGTCGCACCTGGATATCGCGTTGATCGGAGCCGGGAGGATGGGCCAGGTCCACGGCCCCAATGCCGCGCGCAGCCCCGGGCTGCGGGTGAAGTACGTGGTGGATCCGCGCGAGGACCTTGCCCGGGCCATGGCGGCCCGGACCGGCGCCGCGGTGGCCACGCTGGGACATGCCCTGGACGATCCGCAGATCGGCGGGGTGCTGGTGTGCAGCTCCACCGACCGCCACCTGGAGCAGTCGCTGGCCGCGCTGGAGAAAGGCAAAGCGGTGTTCTGCGAGAAGCCGGTGGACCTGGATCCGGAGCGGGCGCGGCGGGCGCTGCCCAGGTTTGAAGGCGCGCGCTTCGTGCTCGGTTTCAACCGCCGCTACGACCCGCACTTCCTCGCCCTCAAGCGGCAGCTGGACAGCGGTGCCATCGGCAGCCTGGAAAGCCTGCACATCGTCAACCACGATCCTGCGGCGCCGCCGGCCGGCTTCATCCCGACCAGCGGCGGGCTGTTCAAGGACTTCACCATCCATGACCTGGACCTGGCGCGCTGGCTGCTGGGCGAGGAGCCGGCCGAGCTGTTCACCGCGGCAAGCTGCCTGGTGGATCCCGAGATCGGCCGGCTTGGCGACGTGGACACTGCGCGCACCGTGCTCAAGACCGTTTCCGGGCGCCTGTGCGTGATCTCCAACACCCGCCGCAGCGGCTGCGGCTACGACCAGCGGGTGGAGGCGTTCGGCTCGCGCGGCATGCTGGCCGCGGGCAACCCGGCGCACAACACGGTGCGTACGCTTACCGAAGCCGGCGAGGCTGTGGCCCCGATCGCAGGCTCGTTCGTCGACCGGTACGTGGACTCCTATCGCAACCAGATGGCGCATTTCTGCGAGGTCGCGCACGGCAGGGCACAGCCGCGCACCGGTTTTGCCGACGGGCTCGCCGCGCTGGTGCTGGCGCAGGCCTGCCAGGCGTCGGCCGAAGGCGGGCGCACGATCAATCTTCGGGAGTGGAGCTGAATGTTCAGGATTGCCCTGATTGGCGCCGGCCGCATCGGCCGGATCCATGCAAGGAACGCGGCGCTGCATCCGGCCCTGGAGCTGGCAGCGGTGGTGGACCCGGTGGAGGCGTCGGCGCAGGCGCTGGCCGGCGAGTGGGGTGCGGCCGTGCGCACGCTGGAGGAGGTGATCGCCGATCCGGGCATCGCCGGCGTGGTCGTGGCCAGTTCCACCGACACCCACCTGGACTACAGCATGCAGGCGATCGCGGCCGGCAAGGCCGTGTTCTGCGAAAAGCCCATCGACCAGGACCTGCAGCGCGCCCGCTCGGCGGCCCCGACGCTGGAGGGCGCGCGCCTGCTGCTGGCCTTCAACCGGCGCTTCGACCCGAACTTCCGCGCGCTCAAGGCGAAGCTGGACGAAGGCGGGATTGGCACGATCGAAAGCCTGCAGATCACCTCGAACGACCCGGCGCCGCCGCCGCCGTCGTACGTGGCTGTCTCCGGCGGCCTGTTCAAGGACATGGCCATCCACGACTTCGACATGGCCCGCTGGCTGCTGGGCGAAGAGCCGGTGGAGGTCTATGCAACCGGAAGCTGCCTGGTGGATCCTGAGATCGGTCGGCTTGGCGATGTGGATACGGCGCGCACCCTGCTCAGGACGGCTTCGGGGCGGCTGTGCGTGATCGCCAACTCCCGCCGCAGCGGCTATGGCTACGACCAGCGTATCGAGGCTTACGCATCGGCCGGCATGGTCTGCGCCGACAACGTGCGTGAAAGCACCGTGCAGGTGTTCACCGAGGGCGGCTCGAGCGCCGACCGCCTGCAGAACTTCTTCCTTGACCGCTACGCGCAGGCCTACCGCGCGGAGATGGAGCATTTCGCCGACATGCTCGCCACCGGCGCCGCCCCGGCGGTGGGCTACGCCGACGGGGTAGCCGCGCTGGCGCTGGCCGAAGCAGCGGCCCGGTCGATGGCCAGCGGGGAAGTGGTGCGGCTGTGAGCCGGAAAACCAAAAAAAGGCGGCTCCCCAGGAGCCGCCCTTGAAAGGATGATGGGCACGCGCCCATCAGGATGGATCAGAAGCTCACCTGTACGCCCACCCGCGCCGACCAGCCGTAGCGCTCCTCTTCCGACAGGTGGTCGCGACGGCCGAAATATTGCCTGAAAGCGGCGTCATTGATGTTGCTGCCTTCCAGGAACACGGTGACGGCCTGGCCGATCCGGTATGCGACGCGCGCATCCCACTGGCGGAAGGTGTCCGTATACAGGTCGGTGTCCGGGCTCTCGCCGACTTCGTGCAACATTTCCGAGCGGTACGTGTATGCGATCCGCGCGGACAGCGCGCCTTTTTCATAACTCAGCTGGGCCGAGCCGACGCGGTCGGACTGGGTGGTCAGGGGAACCTTGTCGGCGCGCCCGGGAACTCCGGTCGCTTCGGAGTCTACGAACGTCAGGCTGGTTCCGATGCTTAGCCCGTCAAACGGAGCGGGCAGGAAGCTGAGCTCGTACTGGGCGTTGAACTCCACGCCCGATACCTTGGCTTCGGTGGCGTTGATCGGCCGTCGCACGTCGGCTTCCTCGAGGACAAGTCCGGCGAACTCTCCGCCGAGCACGGTTTCACGGGACCAGAAGATAGGATTGTCGATGTCCTTGTAGAAGGCCGCGGCCGACAACAGCCCCCGGTTGCCAACGTAATATTCGACCGCGAGGTCCAGGTTGGTGGATTTCAATGCCTCCAGTTCAGCATTGCCCATGGTGACGCGGAACGCGCCTCCGCCCCGGTCTTCAATATTGGTATAGGGCGCGACGTCTTCGTAATTGGGCCGGCCGATGGCGGTGGTCGCCGCGGCGCGCAGCACGAGGTTCTCACCGACGTCGTAGCGCACGTTCACGCTGGGGAACCAGTCCGTGTAGCTGTTGTTGCCGAACGAGTCGAAGCCCTGGCCAAGGGTTGATCCAGGAGTGATGTTCTTGGCGGCGAAACGGGTCTGCGTGCGCTCGCCGCGGACGCCCGGGATCAGCGTGAAGTCGCCGAACTGCATGTTCGTCATCACATAGGCAGCGGTGATCTGCTCCTCGATGTGATAGTCGGCGGCCAGCGAATCAGCCAGTGAATCTTCATCGCGGTAGTTGAAGTGAGCCTGGTTGGCGTTGAAGTAGGAGTCGCCGGCGTAATGGTCGGTCGCCGGTCCGTACCGGTCACCGGTGAACACCGGCCCCAGGTTCCCGCCAAACGCCTGGTCAAGCGTCAGCGAGCCGCTACCACCCATGCGCCAGGTGTCGCGGTCCTCGTCGTTGGTCTTGTCGCGATCCAGGTACTTGGCCCCGAACTTGAGCCATGAGTGGTCGCCCACCTGGATTGGCATCTGGAAGTCCACTCGGGCCTGGAACAGGTCTTCGTCTGCGGCGCGGCTGCCGTAGCGGACCTGGTAGGCCCGGTAGTTGGATGGATCGTACGCGGCTTCTTCGGGAGAAATCCGGAAGGGGCCCTGGTCGAGGTCATAGCTGCCGGCCAGGTTCGAGCCTGTCCGGTAGGTCCATTCGTTGCGTCGGGGGTCGCGCTTCCTGGCCTGGGAGTAGGTGCTTTCGACATTGAGGATGTAATCGTTGTATTCGCCGAACTTGAACTCGCCGCCGGCGGAGGCCGAGGTCGTGCTGGTGTCCTCGCGCCTCAGGCGGACGCGGCGCTCGCCCCGGCCGCCGTCGCCGAACGTTCCGCCGGATGCCGACTGGGACAGGTAATCGTCCTCGTCGTCCGGCATCTCGAAGCCGAAGTGCTGCCTGAGTTCGCTGTCCTTGTAGACCGAATGCAGCAGCCGCAGAAACATGGCCGTCTGGTCGTTCGGGCGCCAGTCGAAGTTTGCCACCGCGCCGGAGCGCTGGCGATGCGGCTGGTAATGCCGCAATGCGAATTCCTCCGGGACCTCCTGGCCATTGATGTCCATCCAGTCTTCAGACCCGGCGAACTGCTGCGAGCCGATCCGGCGGTCGGAATGGTTGAGGGCAATTACGGCCCCGAACTGGCGGTCCGGGCCGAAGCGCCCGCCGGCGGACAGGTCGAACTCCGTGGGGTTTTCGCTGTTCATGTCGTAGTAGCCATAGACGGCCTTGGCCGAGCCGAAGAAGCCGTCACGGTCGAAAGCGCTCACCGTTTCGATGTTGACCTGGCCGGCAATGGCGTTGGCATCCAGGTCCGGTGTCAGCGTCTTGATCACCGTGACAGCGCCGATCAGGGCCGACGGGATGTCGTCCAGCTTGACCTGCCGGCCGTCCGGCTCCGGCGCCGCTGCGGTCTGGCCATCGAGCGTCACGTTCAACAGGTCGGGGGATACCCCGCGCACGGTCAGGTACCTGCCTTCGCCCTGGTCGTTGCTGACCGAGACCCCCGGCAGGCGGCGGACCGCCTCGGCAACGTTCTGGTCGGGCAGGCGGCCGACGTCGTCGGCGCGAATGGTGTCGACCTGACTGTCCGAGTAGCGCTTGTCGTCGATCGCCTGGCGGTCGGCGGCCCGGCGACCGGTGACAGTGATCCCGTCCAAGTCCACGGCATTGTCCGCAGGGAGCACCTGGCCCGGCGGATCGGCCTGCTGCGCGAACGCAACGCCTGCCGGTACCAGCGCGCACTGGGTGAGTAGCAGGGCCCTGAATAACGCACTTCTACGTAGCGTCCGCATCTTTGCATCCCTCCCCAAGAATGTGGCGCCACGCGAAATTCCCCGAGGGGCGGCAGCGCATCCGAAACGTACGAACAAAAATTCCAGTTGTCAAATAAAATAGAACAAATCTTGCAAATGTGAGTAAAGTCCCCCATGGTGTCGTCACCACACAACTGCGTCGCCGGAGCTGCCATCCACTGCCGCGCCGGCGCGAAACGGGGAGCAAGGCGCATGCGATATCCAACAAGGTCGACGGCTGCACTGCTGACGCTGGTGGCACTGGCCGGCTGCGGACAGGCAGGTTCAGCGGGCGGTGCCGAGCCGCTGGCACCCGTGCCGGTCCAGGCTGTTTCCTCGCTTGATACCGGCGCGGCCAGCCAGGCCGTGGTGGTGCTGGGCGAGCAGAACGGGGCCGACGTCCGGATCGTGGCGGCCGCCGATACCGGCGGACTGGTCGTGGCCGACTTCGGCGGGCGCGTGCTTGGCACGACGGACGATGCCGCGTTCGAAGCGCTCGATGTTC
>DXCY01000185.1 GCA_019115725.1 Candidatus Luteimonas excrementigallinarum | reverse complement strand
CTACCTCAAGACCGAAGCGGCGGTGCAGTCGGGCGATACCGTGATGCTGGCCGGGCTGATGAGCGAGGGCTCGGTGCGCGGCTCTACCGGCGTGCCGGGGCTGAGCCGGATCCCGGTGTTCGGCAGCCTGTTCGGCCAGCAGCGCACGCGTAACGAGCGCAGCGAAGTGATCATCCTGCTGACCCCGTCGATCGTTCGCAATCCGCTGGAAGCGCGCCGGTTGACCGACGAATACGGGCGCCGCTTCCGGGCGATGGAGCCGCTGTACCAGCGTGAGGCCGAAGAGGCCGCGCGCGCCGCCACGCCCGCCGGCGCCGACTGAGCAGGACGATGTCGGGGCTGCCGGTTGTCCTGCTGCCGCTGGGGGTTGATGACGACGCGCTGGATGCCTGCCTGGCCGCGCTGGATGCGGGCACGCCGGCCGGAACGCGGGTGTGGCTGGCCGACGATGCCTGCGCCGGGCCGCGCGGGCTGGCGATCATCGAGCGCTGGCTGGCCGGCACACGACTGCGCGCGGACTACAGCCGCCGCCAGCGCGGCATCGGCGAAGCGGCGCACCTGGACGAAGTGCTGAAAGCCTGCGGCGATGCCGACGTGGCGGTGCTGGCGGCCGACGCCATCCCCGCGCCGGGCTGGCTGGAAGAACTGGCCGCCTGCTTCCGGCGCGATGCCGCCGTGGCCACCGCCACGCCCTGGTGCAATGCCGGCGAGGCCGCCGCGTGGCCGCGTATCGGCGAGATCGAGCCGATGCCTGCCGACCTCGGCCGTCTCGGCCGCGCCTGCGCGCAGCTGCCGCCGCTGTATCCGGAGCTGCCCTCGGCGATCGGCCATGCCGTGTTGATCCGCGGCAGCGCCCGCCAGCGTGCCGGCGGGCTGGATGCCTCCAGCTACCGGTCCTGGTACGCGGCGCTGATCGATCTGTCGCTGCGGCTGTCCGGACTGGGCTGGCGCAACGTGCTGTGCGAGCGGGCGTTCGTGGCCCGCGGCGGAGAGGGCGGCCCGGGCGATGGTGACATGGAGGCGCTGGCCTCGCGTTGGCCGGACTGGCATCCGCGGCTGGCCGGTTTCATCATGCGCGATCCGCTGCACCGGACCCGCGATCAGCTGCAGGCGGCGCTGGCCGGGCTGGAAGTGCCCGCGCAGCAGCAGGAGCTGTTCGCCCAGGCGGATGACGCTGCCGGCACTGCGGAGTCCGAAGCGTGAGCATGGGCGAGGACCGGCAGCGCGTTACCAGCGGGGTCATTGCAGTGGTGGTGACCTACCAGAGCGCCTCGACCATCGACGAGTGCCTGCGGCGCCTGCGCGAGGCCGAATGTGTGTCCACCATCCGGGTGGTCGACAACAACTCGACGGACGGCACCATGGCGATCGTGCAGCGGCATGCGGCCGCCGACCGGCGGGTGCGCTTCATTGCCAATCCCGACAACCCCGGCTTTGGTGTGGCCTGCAACCAGGGCGTGGCCGCGGCCGGTGCCGAGGACGGCGACTGGGTGGCCATGATCAATCCGGACCTGATGCTGGAGCCGGGGACATTGGCCGGAATGCTGGCCCTGGCGCGGGAGGTATATGGCAGCGCCGGTGATTCCGTACCGCCCCGCGTGCTGCTGGGTGCGGACCTGGTGGACGAAGACGGCGTGCGTGACCCGGCGGCGCGGCGGCGTGATCCGGATTTCGGCGGCATGCTGTTCGCCCTGCTGGGCGGCGGCAACACCGCGACGGCCATGGCGATCGCGCCCGATGACAGCCAGCCGCTGCAGCCGGTACAGGCGGTGTCCGGTGCGCTGATGCTGATGCCGCGCGCGCTGTACGAAGAATTGGGCGGTTTCGACGAGGGCTACCGGCTGCACGCCGAAGACCTGGATCTGTGCCGGCGCGCGCGGTTGGCGGGCGCAGTCATCGCGGTGGCCAATCCGGCGCGGGTGATGCACGTGCGTGGGGTGTCCAGCCGCTCGCGGCCGGTGTTCGTGGAGTGGAACAAGCATCGCGGCCTGGGGCGCTACTTCAGGCGGTTCGAGGCGCCCACCCGCTCGCTTCCGGTGCGCCTGGCGGTGTATGCGATGATCTGGGCCCGTTTCCCCATTGCCGTGGCGCGCGCGATCGGCCGCGCCCGGGGCTGAGCCCGGAGCCCGGCCCGCGCGCGCTGCGCAGGCGGCCGGAAAGGTTACCGGGGAATCCATCCGAGGACGCCATGCCGGTCATTGAATCGCTGCTCGACACCGATCTCTACAAGCTCACCATGATGCAGGCGGTGCTGCACCAGCATCCCGGCGCGCACGCGGTGTACCGCTTCCGCTGCCGCACGCCGGGGGTCGATCTGGCCCGGCACATGGACGCGATTTCCGCGGAGATCGACGCGCTGTGCAGCCTGCGATTCACGCCGGAGGAACTGGATTACCTCGGCGGGCTGCGCTTCATGAAGCCGGACTTCATCGATTTTCTCGGGCTGTTCCGGCTGGATCGCAAGTATGTGACGTTGCGCCGTTCGGAGGCCGAGGCCGGCGGGATCGAGCTTGAGGTGGCGGGCCCGTGGCTGCACACGATCCTGTTCGAAGTGCCGCTGCTGGCCATCATCAGCGAGCTGCACATGGCTCACGGCGCGGGCCCGGAAGTCCGCGGCGAGGGCCTGCGCCGGCTGCGCGGCAAGGCGGCCCAGCTGCGCGAAGCGGTGGGCTACGAGGACTGCCGGATCACCGACTTCGGCACCCGCCGGCGCTACTCGCGCGCCTGGCACGGCGAGGTGGTGGAGATGCTGGCCGAGGAGCTGGGCCCGAAGTTCGCCGGCACCAGCAACCTCGACCTGGCCCGGCGGCTGGGACTGAATCCGCAGGGCACCATGGCCCACGAGTGGCTGCAGGCGTTCCAGGCGCTGGGCCCGCGGCTGCGTGATTCGCAGATCGCGGCGTTCGACAGCTGGGCGCGCGAGTACCGCGGCGATCTTGGCATCGCGCTGACCGACGTGATCGGGCTGGATGCGTTCCTGCGCGATTTCGACCTGTACTTCTGCAAGCTGTTCGACGGCATGCGCCATGATTCCGGCGATCCGTTCGAGTGGGGCGAGCGCATGATCGCGCACCTGCAGGGCTACCGGCTGGACCCCAATTCCAAGGTGCTGGTGTTCAGCGACGGGTTGGACATGGACCAGGTGATGCGCCTGTACGCGCGTTTCCGCGGGCGGGCGAAGATGTCGTTCGGCATCGGCACCAACCTCACCAACGACCTGGGCGTGCCGCCGCTGAGCATCGTGATGAAGATGGTCCGCTGCAACGGCCAGCCCGTGGCCAAGCTCAGTGACTCGCCGGGTAAAACCATGTGTGACGACCCCGGCTACCTCGCCTACCTGCGCCAGGTGTTCAATGTCGCCAGCCCGTAGGCCGGATCAGGCCCCGCGGGCGCGGTTGATGGTGTCGCGCAGGCTGCGGGCGGCGGTGGCGGCGGCCTGGGCGTAATCGTCGGCGGATGAGGCGTAGAGGATCGCGCGCGAGGAACTGACCATCAGGCCGGTGCCGTCTTCGCTCCGGGCATTGCGCACCACCGCCTCCGCATCGCCGCCCTGGGCGCCCACGCCCGGGACCAGCAGCGGCATGCCGGAACCCACAATCGCGCGTACTTCGCGCAGCTGTTCGGGCCAGGTGGCACCGACCACCAGGGCGCAGTTGCCGTGGCCGTTCCAGTCGCGGGCGATTGTTTCGGCCACGTGCTGATAGAGCGGGCGCTCCCGGCCGTCCGCGCCGCGCACAGGCAGGTCCTGCAGATCGGCGGCGCCGGGGTTTGAGGTGCGGCACAGGATCACCACGCCGCGGTCGGCATGGTCGAGGAAGGGCTGCACCGAATCGCGCCCCAGGTAGGGGTTGGCGGTCACCGCGTGGGCGCCGTAGCGCTTGAACGCCTCGGCGGCATAGTGCTGTGCGGTGGAGCCGATGTCGCCGCGCTTGGCGTCCAGGATCACGGGTACCGAGGGGTGGGCCTGGCGCAGATGCGCCACCAGGCGCTGCAGCGCGTCCTCCGCCCCCAACGCGGCAAAGTGCGCGATCTGCGGCTTGAAGGCGCAGGCGAACTCCGCCGTGGCGTCGGCAATGTCGCGGCAGAAGGTGAACACCGCGTCCGGATCGTTGGCGAACCTGGCCGGGAACTTCGCCGGCTCCGGGTCCAGCCCAACGCACACCAGGGTGTCGGCGGTGTGCCAGCGATCGCGCAGCGTGTTGATGAAGGACATGCCTGGTTCCCCGGTGCCTGTGGCCCGTGGCCGCCGGACGGCCACGGGCAATCGCTTACTTCAGTGCCTTGAAGCGCAGCCGCTTCGGGCCGGCGTCATCGCCCAGGCGCCGCTTCTTGTCTTCCTCGTACTCGCGGTAGTTGCCCTGGAAGAACTCCACGTGCGAATCGCCCTCGAACGCCAGGATGTGGGTGGCCACGCGGTCCAGGAACCAGCGGTCATGGCTGATCACGAAGGTGTTGCCGGGGAACTCCAGCAACGCGTCTTCAAGGGCGCGCAGGGTTTCCACGTCAAGGTCGTTGGACGGTTCGTCCAGCAGCAGCACGTTGCCGCCCTGCAGCAGGGTCTTGGCCATGTGCAGCCGGCCGCGCTCACCACCGGACAGGGTGCCGACCATCTTCTGCTGGTCCTGGCCCTTGAAGTTGAAGCGGCCGATGTAGGCCCGCGACTGGATCTCGATGCCGTTGATGTTGAGGATGTCGGCGCCGCCGGAAATTTCATGGAAGACGTTGTGGTTGCCTTCCAGCTTGTCGCGGCTCTGGTCCACGTAGGCGATGTCGACCGTCGGGCCCAACTCGATCGAGCCCGAATCCGGCTTTTCCTGGCCGGTGATCATCTTGAACAGGGTCGACTTGCCGGCGCCGTTGGGGCCGATGATGCCCACGATCGCGCCGGGCGGCACGATGAAGCTCAGGTTGTCGATCAGCAGGCGGTCGCCAAAGCTCTTGGAGACATTCTTGAACTCCATCACCTTGCTGCCCAGGCGCTCGCCCGGCGGGATGAAGATCTCGTTGGTCTCCTGGCGCTTCTGGTAGTCGACCGACTGCAGCTCCTCCATCCGGGCCAGACGGGCCTTGCCCTTGGAGCGGCCGCCCTTGGCATTGCTGCGGGCCCACTCCAGCTCCTTCTGGATCGCCTTCTGGCGCGCCTTCTCGCCGGCTTCCTCGCGCTTGAGCCGGTCTTCCTTCTGCTCCAGCCACTCGGTGTAGTTGCCCTTCCACGGAATCCCGCGGCCGCGATCGAGCTCGAGAATCCACTCGGCGGCGTTGTCGAGGAAGTAGCGGTCATGGGTGACGGCCACCACGGTGCCGGTGTAGCGGGCCAGGAACTGTTCCAGCCATTCGACCGACTCGGCGTCCAGGTGGTTGGTGGGCTCGTCCAGCAGCAGCATGTCGGGCTTCTGCAGCAGCAGGCGGCACAGGGCCACGCGGCGCTTCTCGCCGCCGGACAGCTTGCCCACGATCGCGTCCCAGGGCGGCAGGCGCAGCGCGTCGGCGGCCACTTCCAGCTGCTGCTCCAGGGTGTTGGCGTCGCCGCTGGCCAGGATCGCCTCCAGCCGCTCCTGCTCCTTCGCCAGGGCGTCGAAATCGGCCCCTTCCTCGGCGTAGGCGGCATATACGGCCTCCAGCGCGGCCTGGGCCTGCAGCACCTCGCCCACGCCTTCCTCCACCGCCTCGCGCACGGTGTGCTCGGGGTTGAGCTCAGGCTCCTGGGCCAGGTAGCCGACCTTGATGCCCGGCTGCGGGCGCGCCTCGCCTTCGAAATCGGTATCCACGCCGGCCATGATCCGCAGCACCGTGGACTTGCCGGAGCCGTTCAGGCCCAGCAGGCCGATCTTGGCGCCGGGGAAGAAGCTGAGCGAGATGTCCTTGATGATCTGCCGCTTGGGCGGCACGACCTTGGACACCCGATTCATGGTGTAGATGTATTGCGACATGGAGGGCTCCGCAGGCGAAAACCGGCCCGTGGGAGGACGGGCCAGGGGCGTTGAGGTGATCGGAACATTATAACTGGGGTCGGGCCCCAGGTTTTTCACCCCTGGCCCGCAGTGCCTGTCTGCCACGGTGCGCAGGGTGCCGCCGGGCGCGGCCGAAAAGCTACAATCAGGGCATTGCCCCGCCCCCATCAGGAGAAGTTGAATGTTTCCCAAAGACGCGAGCATCGAAGGCTACGACCCGGAGCTGGCCGCGGCCATCGCAGATGAAGGGCGGCGGCAGGAGGATCACGTTGAGCTGATCGCTTCGGAGAACTACGCCAGCCCGCGGGTGATGGAAGCGCAGGGCTCCAAGCTGACCAACAAGTACGCCGAGGGCTACCCCGGGCGCCGCTACTACGGCGGCTGCGAGTTCGTGGACGTGGCCGAGCGGCTGGCGATCGAGCGACTGTGCGAGCTGTTCGGCGCCGACTACGCCAACGTGCAGCCACACTCCGGCT
>DXCY01000184.1 GCA_019115725.1 Candidatus Luteimonas excrementigallinarum | reverse complement strand
CGGTGCGCAGGGCGCGCGTGTTCTGGCGGCGCTCTAGCAGCAGCAGGCAGGCGCCCGCCAGCAGCGGAACCAGGATCGGAAGAATGGCCAGGTGCTGCATCATCGCTGGTCTTCCGCCGGGTCCTGGGCGTCCACGTGGTCACTGCGCAGGTCGGCGTGGTTGCGCATGGCCACGACGACGGTGATCGCGGTGGTCGCGAAGGCAATCACGATCGCGGTCAGTACCAGCGCCTGCGGCAGCGGGTCGGCGTGGTTGGCCAGCGTGGCCTCCACCCCGTTCACCAGCACCGGCGGCTTGCCCACCACCAGGCGGCCGGAGGAAAAGATCAGCAGGTTGGTGGCATACGAGAGCAGGGTCAGCCCCAGGATCACATCGAACGTGCGCGCCCGCAGCAGCAGGTACACGCCGCCGGCGGTCAGGGTTCCGATCGCGGTAGCCAGCGCGAACTCCATCAGTAGGCCTCCTCATTGGCTTGCTGGCGCTGCTTGACGGTACCCATGGTGGAGAGCATCAGCAGCGCGCTGGCGAACACGGTCACGTACACGCCGATGTCGAACACCAGGGCGCTGGCCAGCGGCAGGTAGCCGATCAGCGGCAGCTGCAGGTCGATGTGTCCACTGGTCAGGAACGGATAGCCGAACAGGAACGAGCCGATGCCGCCGGCCGCTGCGAACAGCAGGCCGATGCCGATGCCGCGCACGTAATCGAAGCCGAAGGTGGCCTCCACCGTGCGCGCACCCTGCAGCACGTACTTGATCAGCACCGGCACCGCGATGGCCAGGCCGGCGATGAAGCCGCCGCCCGGCGCGTTGTGTCCGCGCAGGAACAGGTAGATCGAGACCGTCAGGGTCAGCGGGAAGATCAGCTGGGTCAGGTCGGCGGGGATCGGCAGGGTCACCGGTTGGCCGGGCATCACCTCGTCGGGGCGCAGGCGTGCCCAGCGCAGCAGTGCATGCACCACCAGCCCGGCGATGCCGAACACGGTGATCTCGCCGAAGGTATCCAGGCCGCGGAAGTCGACCAGGATCACGTTGACCACGTTGCTGCCGTAGGCCTCGGGCAGCGAGCGGGCCAGCAGCTCGCCGGCGATGGTCTGCGAGGGGCGCACCATCATGGCGTAGGCCAGCGCGGCAATCCCGCCGCCGGCCGCCACCGAAATGCCGATATCGCGCCAGCGGCGCACCATCGAGCGCTGCTGCGGCGACTGCTTGGGCAGGTAGTTGAGCGCCATCATCAGCATGGCCACGGTGACCATTTCCACCAGGATCTGGGTCAGGGCCAGGTCCGGTGCCGACAGGTAGACAAAGATCAGGCTCACCATCAGCCCCACCGCGCCGATCACGATCAGTGCGGTCAGGCGCTTGCTGTGCATGCTCACCGTGGCCAGGGTGGCCACCACCAGCACCGCCCAGATCACCCAGCCCGTCACCGGCAGCGGCTGCAGCTCGCCCAGCTGCGGCAGGCTTGTGGGCAGGCTTGCCAGGAACGGCACCGCGCCAATCGCCATGGCGATCAGCAGCAGCCACAGCAGGCTGCGGCGCAGGCCGCCGGCCACGATCCACTCGCTGGCCACGCGGGCCAGGGTGAACAGCGCTTCCACGTTGAGCTGGAACAGCTGGCGGCCACGCGCGCTGAGGATCGCGGCGTGGATATCGAACAGCCGCCGCAGGCCGAAATACAGTGCCACGCCTAACACCAGGCCCACCGCGCTCATCAGCAGCGGCAGGTTGAAGCCGTGCCACAGCGCCAGGGTGTACTCGGGCGCCGCCGTGCCCAGGGTGCCGGATACCGCGGTGGCCAGCGCCGGGCCCACGACCAGCGCCGGCAGGATGCCCACCGCCAGGCACAGCAGCACCAGGATCGCCACCGGGATCCGCATCCAGCGCGGCGCCTCGTGCGGGGTCACTTCCAGGTCACGCGGACCCTTGCCGTAGAAAGTGTCGTGCACGAAGCGCAGGCTGTAGGCCACGCCGAACACGCCCGCCAGTGCCGCCACGATGGTCATCACCATCTGCATGTCGCCCTGCACTTCCAGCGCCTCGGCGAAGAACATTTCCTTGGACAAAAAGCCGTTGAGCAGCGGCACGCCGGCCATCGCCAGCGAGGCGATGATCGCCAGTGCGCTGGTCCAGGGCATGAACCTGCGCAGGTTGCCCAGCCGGCGCATGTCGCGGGTGCCGGTCTCGTGATCGATGATGCCCGCGGCCATGAACAGCGAGGCCTTGAAGGTGGCGTGGTTGAGGATGTGGAACAGCGCCGCCACCACCGCCATCGGCGTGGACAGCCCGAACAGCAGGGTGATCAGGCCCAGATGGGAGATGGTCGAATAGGCCAGCAGGCCCTTCAGGTCATGCTGGAAGATGGCGAACCAGGCGCCCATCAGCAGGGTGATCGCGCCGATCGAGCTGACCGTGTAGAAAAACAGGTCCGTGCCCGCCAGTGCCGGGTGCAGGCGCGCCAGCAGGAACACGCCGGCCTTCACCATGGTGGCCGAGTGCAGGTAGGCCGACACCGGGGTGGGTGCCGCCATCGCGTGCGGCAGCCAGAAGTGGAACGGGAACTGCGCGCTCTTGGTGAAGATGCCCAGCAGCACCAGGCCGAGGATGGCGGGATACATGCCGCTGGCGCGGATCGCATCGCCCGAGGCCAGCACCACATCCAGATCGTAGCTGCCGGTGACCCGGCCGATCAGCAGCACGCCACCCAGCAGCGCCAGCCCGCCCATGGCGGTGATGGTCAGGGCCATGCGCGCGCCCTGGCGCGCATCCTGCTGGTGTGCCCAGAAGCCGATCAGCAGGAACGAGCTGATCGAGGTCAGTTCCCAGAACACCACCATCAGCAGCAGGTTGCCGGCCAGCACCATGCCCAGCATCGAGCCCATGAAGAGCAGCAGGTAGGCGAAGAACCGCGGCGCGGAATCCTGCGCGCTGAGGTAGTAGCGGGCGTACATCACCACCAGCACGCCGATGCCCAGCACCAGCCCGGCGAACATCCAGGCCAGGCCGTCCAGGCGCAGGTCGAACAGCAGGCCCACCTGCGGGACCCATTCGTACACCGTACGAGGCACATCGCCTGACATCACCGACGGGGTGAGCCAGGCAAGGATCGCCAGACCGAGCAGGGGAGCGAAGGCGGCCATCCATGCGATCGCAGAGCGGGGCACGGCGTGGAACGCCGCCACCGAAAGCGCCAGCACGAAGGGTAGGGCCAACAGGACCTCTAGCATCAGTCTCCTTATCTGGATGGGGGCCACGGACAGGGAGCGGCGCGCGGCGGAAACGAATTCTAACAGGCCCGCCGCGGTCGACTTGACCCGACAGGTTAGCGCAGGCCCGCAGATCGATGTCCAGCCGCGTGCCATCGCCTATGCTTGCCCGGATGCAGCCGTACCCCGCCGCCTACCGTCGACGCCCTGCTCCGTATCCAGCGGCGGTCAGCGCTGTTCCTGACGCGACCGGGCATGGCTAGCGCGCTGGTATTCGGCGGCAGCGGCCCGCTGGGGCAGGCCCTGATCGCCCGCCTGACCGACGACGGCTGGCGCGTCACCGCGCTGTCGCGCCAGCCCCGGACCGATGCCGGGGCCGTGCGCTGGATCCACGGGGGGCTTGAAGATCCGCCCGAACTGCCGCGCGCTGCCGGAGTGATTTTCAGCTGCGGCCCGCTGGACCTGTTTTCGCAGTGGTATGCCGGCAGCGATATCGCGTGTCCGCGGATCGTGGCCTTCGGCTCCACCAGCCTGCATGCCAAGCGCGACGCTGCCGACCCCGGCGAGCGTGAGCTGGCTGCCCGCCTGCAGCAGGCCGAACAGCGCCTGTTCCAGTCAGCGGCCGCCCGGTCCGCGGCCGCCACGGTGCTCCGGCCCACCCTGATCTACGGGGCGGGCCGCGATCGCAACCTCACCCGCATCGCTGCTCTCGCCTCGCGCACGGGCTTTTTTCCCCTGCCGCGCGCCGCCACCGGGCTGCGGCAGCCGGTGCACGTGGACGACCTTGCCGCTGCCGCCTGTGCGGCGGCCAGCGCGGTGGCCAGCCAGGGCCGGGCCTATGACCTGCCCGGTGGCGAGACCCTGCCGTATCGCGACATGGTGGCCCGTACCCTGGCGGCCCTCGAGCCGCGTCCCCGGCTGGTTGAGCTGCCCGCGCCGCTGTTCCGTCTGGCCCACGTGGCGGCGCGGGTGGCGGGAGTCCTGCAGGGGATGCCGCCCGGCGCCATTGCCCGCATGCGCGAAGACCTGGTGTTCGACCCGGGGCCGGCCGTGCGTGATTTCGGTTACGCACCGCGCGCGTTCCGCCCTACGGCGGAGATGGTGACTCCACCCGTCGGGTAGGGCGTTCCGGCGTGGGGGCACGCGGCTTCGCGCGCGCCGGGCGTTTAGGGGGAGGCTTCGTCCGCGGCGGCAGCTGCCGCGCTGCCCGGGGCGGCATCGTTGACCGGGGTGCGCGATTTCTGCAGCGTGCGCACCGCGATCACCAGCACCCCGCCCAGCACCATCGCCCCGCCGATCCACATCGCCGGCCCCGGCCGGTCGCCCCAGAACACGATGCCCAGCAGCACCGCGAAGACCGGCGTCATCAGCAGGTAGGGCGTGACCTGGGCCACCGGGTGGCGCTGCACCAGCAGGTAGAACAGGCCGTGGCCCAGCAGCGAGGCGAACACCGCCGCGTACAGCGCGCCGCCCCAGCCCACCCATGTCACCTGGCCCAGTCCGGAGAAGCTGCCGGGTTCGAACAGCGCGCTGATTGCCAGCAGCGGGCCCAGCGCGATGATCGCCGTCCAGCCCTGCTGGCTGATCATGTCGACCCCGCGCAGCCCGCGCATCAGCACCGTGCCCAGCGCCAGGAAGGCGGACGACACCAGCATGGCCACCAGCGAGGCCGGGCTCTGCAGCACCATCGGGTCGAAGCCCAGCACCAGCACGCCACCAAAGCTCAGCGCAATGGCCAGCGTCGTGCGCCAGGCAAAGCGCTCGCCCAGCAGCCACCACGCCAGCAGCACCGCCATGGGCACGTAGCTCTGGGCCACGATGGCGGGCGAGGACAGGTTGCCGGCCAGGTGCAGCGACAGGAAGCTGGTGCCGAAGTGCAGCGCGCCGTTGAGCACCGCCACCGCCGCCAGCCGGCCCCACTGGTCACGCGGCGGCGCCTTGATGAACCACACCAGCATCGCGGCCAGCATCACCATCCGCACCGCGGTGAACATGAAGGGCGGCAGCTCGCGCAGCGCATGCGCCGACACCAGGAAGTTCAGGGCCCAGAACACGCAGACCAGGCCCACCAGGACCAGGTCGCGACCGCCCAATCCGCGCAGCGATGGGCTCATGCGCCTACCACTGCCAGCCGAGGCGGCGATACAGCTTGGCCAGCACCCAGGCCGGCCCGATCAGCAGATAGCGCAGGTCGGTGAAGAAACTCGGCTTTTTCCCTTCGTACAGCTTGCTGTGGCCGACGAACTGGGCAATCCAGGCCACCACGAACACGCCGAGCGCCGTCCACAGCAGCCCGCCGGTGCCGAGCCGGTCGTGCAGCCACCAGGTCAGCGCCGCCATCGCCAGGAACACCAGCAGCATGCCCAGCCCGATCCGGCGCGAGGCGCGGTAGTAGAACAGCCACGCGGCGAACATCGCGATCGCCGCCCAGATGCCCTGCTGGAACAGGCCGCCGGAAGGAATGCACCACAGCAGTGCGATCACGCTCCAAAGGATCAGCGGCACGGCCACCACGTGGATGGCCTGGTTGACCGGATTGCGGTGGTCGCCCGAGTAGCTGGCGAACCAGCGGTCGATCGGGCGCCCGGGGGATCCTTCGGGGGCGGCGTTCATGCGGGGTCAGTCCACCGTGATGCCGGCCAGCACGCGCAGGGCTTCGGCGTAGCGGGCGCGGGTGCGCTCGATCACCTCCGGCGGCAGGCGCGGGCCGGGCGGGGTCTTGTCCCAGTCCTGCGTTTCCAGCCAGTCGCGCACGATCTGCTTGTCGTAGCTGGGCGGGCTGGTGCCCACCTCGTACTCGTCCGCCGGCCAGTAGCGGGACGAATCCGGGGTCAGCATTTCGTCCATCACATACAGCCGCCCGTCCTCGTCGGTGCCGAATTCGAACTTGGTATCGGCCAGCAGGATCCCGCGCTCGGCGGCATGGGCAGCGGCGAAACGGTACAGGCGCAGGGTGGCGTCGCGGATCTGTTCGGCCAGCTCGGCGCCGATCCGGTGGACCATGGTGTCGAAATCGATGTTCTCGTCGTGCTCGCCCGGTGCGGCCTTGCTGGACGGGGTGAACACCGGTTCGGCCAGCCGTTCGGCCTGGCGCAGCCCGTCCGGCAGGCGGATGCCGCTGACGTGGCCGGTGCGCTGGTAGTCCTTCCAGCCGCTGCCGATCAGGTACCCGCGGGCGATCGCCTCCACCGGCAGCGGCCGCAGCTTGCGTGCCACCACCGCGCGCTGTTCGTACAGCGCCGGGTCCACGCCTTCCGGCAGCACCGAGGCCACCTCCACCCCGGTCAGGTGGTTGCGTATCAGGTGTTCGGTGCGGTCGAACCAGAAGTTGCTGATCTGGCAGAGCATCTCGCCCTTGCCGGGGATCGGGTCGGGCAGGACCACGTCGAACGCCGACAGGCGGTCGGTGGCCACGATCAGCAGTCCTTCGCCCGGATCCGGTGCGTCCACGGCGGGGGCGGGCAGCTTGCCCAGGTCGAATACATCGCGCACCTTGCCGCGGTGGTGCAGGGTCAAGCCGGGCAGGTCGGCGGAAATGAGCGTCGTCGACACGGTGTAGGCCGGTGGCTGGAGGGTCGGGCAGTGTAGTGCCAATCGGCCCTGCGAGTCAGCGGGCACGTGGGCGGTCCTCCGGCGCACTACAATGGCCGGATGAAACGCTGGTACGGAAAACTGTTCGGCTTCATCGCCGGCTGGCTGCTGCTCAGGCATCCCTACGGGGGCCTGGTGGGCCTGCTGATCGGCCACGCCTTCGACGCGGACTGGCTGATTCCGAAGAAGGGTGCGCCCTACCGGGTGCTGGGCGTGGATGTGAGCGCCACCGATGCCGAGATCGATCAGGCCTATCGCCGGCTGATTTCCCAGTACCACCCCGACCGGCTGTCCGGCGCCGCGCCCGAACTGCGCGAGAAGGCCGAGCGGCGGGCGCGGGAGATCAACACCGCCTACGACCAGATCAAGACCTTGCGCCGCCGGCGCTGAGCCGCCGCCTGCCCGGTGGTTTCGCGCCGGGCGTTCCTTTCCCGTCCAACCGAGCCGTCCGCCATGCAGCCTGCCGTCATCGCCCCGTCCATCCTGTCCGCCGATTTCGCCCGCCTGGGCGAGGAAGTCGACAATGTCCTGGCCGCAGGTGCGGACTGGGTGCATTTCGATGTGATGGACAACCATTACGTGCCCAACCTCACCATCGGTCCGCTGGTGTGCGAGGCGCTGCGCAAGCATGGGGTGACGGCGCCGATCGATGTGCACCTGATGGTGGAGCCGGTGGACCGGATCGTGCCGGATTTCGCCAAGGCCGGCGCCAGCCTGATCAGTTTCCACCCCGAGGCCAGCCGCCACGTGCACCGCACGATCCAGCTGATCAGGGCGGAAGGCTGCCAGGCGGGCCTGGTGCTGAACCCGGCCACGCCGGTGGAGGTGCTGGATTACGTGCTGGAGGAGCTGGATCTGGTGCTGCTGATGTCGGTCAATCCGGGCTTTGGCGGGCAGGCGTTCATCCCGTCGACGCTGGAGAAGCTGCGCAAGGTGCGCGAGCGGATCGATGCGAGCGGGCGGGCCATCCGGCTGGAGGTGGATGGGGGGGTGAAGCCGGAGAATATCGGTGAGATTGCTGCGGCGGGCGCGGATACGTTTGTGGCGGGCTCGGCGATTTTCGGCAAGCCGGATTACCGGGCAGTGATCGACGAGATGCGCGAGGGCATCGCCCGGGCCACCGGCCTACGCGCGTAGGTCGGCCCTACGCGGTCGACACCCCGGAACCCGTCACCTCCCGCAGGTCGGCCCTGTGCGGCGGACGCGCGTGATTGATTCCGGCCCTGGTGTATGCCGCTGTCTGGCGGGCCCCGCCGCGGCCGGGAGGCCTTTGCGCTCCATGTCCCCCGGCCTGCGCCTGCGGCTACGGCCTCCTCCTTTACTTACGCGCAAAGGCCTCTCGGCCACGACGGAGCTCGGCTCCGGAACTGCCCCGCCGGCGCTTTGCCTCCGGTAGGTCGGGGCTACGCCCCCGACGCCCCGCGAAACACGTACCTCCCATTCGCCGCGAGGCAGGTATTCCTCTGCCACGAAGCCTCCAGCGTCGGGTGGGGGTGCCCTTCAGGCGTAAGTAAAGGAGGAGGTGGCGGCCGCAGGCCGACGCCGGGGGACATGGAGCCTGAAGGGCACCCC
>DXCY01000183.1 GCA_019115725.1 Candidatus Luteimonas excrementigallinarum | reverse complement strand
GATGTGGCCCTGGACATGGTGGGCGCTCCGTTCCTGGAGCAGACGTTGAAGGCGCTCAACCCGGGCGGGCGGCTGGTCTATATCGCCGCGCAGGGAGGCAATGACCTGTCGGTGCCGGCCTTCACCGTAATGCGCAAGCAGCTGGTGATCACCGGATCGCTGCTGCGTCCGCGCAGCGCCGACGAGAAGGCGCGCCTGGCCGCCGAAGTGGAGCGGGTGGTGTGGCCGTGGGTGGCGGCGGGCAAGGTGCGCGCGGTGGTCGATCGCACGTTCCCGCTGGAGCAGGCCGCTGCCGCCCATGCCTGGCTGGAGGGCGGGCGCCATACCGGCAAGGTTGTGCTGCTGGCCGGTTGATCCTGCTCAGCGCGCTCGCAGCTGCTGGCGGCGGAAGTCGGCCAGCAGCCGTTGCGCCGGCAGGTGTCGCAGCCAGGCCGGCAGCCACCAGTACAGCCGTGGGGCCCAGCGCCGGAAGCGCTGCCAGTGGCGCTCGTCGCGCATGCTCCAGTCCAGGCCGAAAGCTGCGCGCAGGTCCGGCGGCAGCAGGCCGCGGGTGACGAAACGCTGCAGCGGCAGCGCCCCGCGCAGGAACCAGGGCGTGCCGCCGCCGCGCAGCACGGCCTGGAAATAGTCGCGCACCTCGGGATCCACGCTGAGTCCGGCCCGGCGTTCCTGCCACCAGCGATCGAATGCGGCCACATCGGCCGGCCACTGGTCGTCGCGGACCTGCAGGGTGCGGCCGAAGGCCCAGGCCTGCCGGTACAGGCTTTCCGCGGCGTCGGACGGCACCGGGCCGACGAACAGCGCGTGCATATCCAGCGCACCCCGGTAGAGGGTTGCGGCCACCCACAGTTGCAGATCCGGATCGAAGGCGCTGTAGCCGGGCCCACGTACCGGCGCGTGGGCGCGGTCGACCATGCGCTTGATGGCGCGGCGGTCCTCGTCAGTGCCCAGGGCCACGGCGTAGATGTAGATCATGGTGGCGCGCAGGCGGTCCAGCGGCTCTTCAAGCGTGCGGCTGTGGCGGGCCACGCCCCGGCCGACGCCGGGATTGGCCAGCTGCCAGGCCACTGCGGCGCCGGCGCCGAAGTAGATGTAGGCCTCGCGGTCGATTGCCGCAAGGCTGGGGGTGGCGGCAGGTTTGCGGGCCAAGTCAGGCGGCGTCCTGCGGGGTGTGGATCAGGTCGGTCAGGTCGTAGCCCTGTTCGCGGGCGGTGGCGAGGTAGGCATCGCGCAGGGCGGGATCAATGGCGGGGGTGCGGGCGAGCAGCCAGAGGAATTTGCGATGGCCGTCGCCCACCAGCGCCACCTGGTAGTCGGGGTCCAGGCGCAGGATCCAGTAGTCGCCTTTGGTGAAGGGGATCCAGCGCAGGCCTTCGGGGAGGAAGCTGACTTCGAGCTTGCTGTTGTTGCTGCCTTCGACGGGGGTGGCTTCGCCGATCGATTCCTGGGACTCGCCTTCACCGTCGACGGCGCGGTTGGCGACTTTGACGGTGCCGTTGTCGTTGAGGCTGTAGGTGGCGGTGATGTTGCGGTAGTCCGGCGGTTCGTGGCGCATGGGCAGGGGTGCCCTTCAGGCTCCATGTCCCCCGGCGTCGGCCTGCGGCCGCCACCTCCTCCTTTACTTACGCCTGAAGGGCACCCCTGCCCGACGTTCGGGACTTCGTGGCAGAGAAATACCTGGCTCGCGGCGAACGCGGGGTACGTGTATTGCGGGGCTCCTCCTTTACTTCGCTGCGAAGGCCTCCCGGCCACGACCGGGCACGGCTTCGGAAACGTGGGCAATTCCTGGACTTGCGTAGGGGCGGCTGCCCTTTGGGCAGCGCCTGGAAAAAAAGGGGGCGGCCAAGTGGCCGCCCCCGTGGGTCTATCAATGGTGCTTTGGGTTGCCTCAGTTGGGCTGGACGACGCGCTTGCGGGGGAATTTTTCTTCGCGGGTGGCGGCGTGCCAGGCGAAGGAGGCGATGATGGCGGCGGCCTGTTTGAGGTCTTCGGGTTCGACGTGTTCGCGGGTGTCCAAGTGGCTGTGGTGGACGTTGCTGAAGTAGTCGAGGCGATCCTGGATGAACTGGAAGCCGGGCAGGCCAACGGTGTCGAAGGGGATGTGGTCGGTGCTGCCGGTGTTGCGGGTGGCGACGGTGGTGGCGCCGATGTCGTGGAAGGGGGCGAGCCAGGCCTGGAAGATCGGCACGGCGGCGAGGTTTTCCTGTGCGTAGACGCCGCGGATGCGACCGGAGCCGTTGTCCATGTTGAAGTACACGGAGAAGCGGTCGTAGTCGCGGGTGGTCTGCAGCGGTCCGGTGGGCTGGCGCAGGGAGGCGGGCAGGGCCAGCTGGTCGGGATCGGTGGGCTCGGGGTAGCTGGCGAAGTGGCGGGTGACGTATTCGCGCGAGCCGATCAGGCCCTGTTCCTCGGCGGTCCACAGGGCGATGCGGATGGTGCGGTCGGGGCGGGCGCCGACGGCCTGGAGGATGCGCATGGCTTCCATCATCACCGCCACGCCGGCGGCGTTGTCGGAGGCACCGGTGCCGGTATGCCACGAGTCCAGGTGGGCGCCGAGCATGACGATTTCGCCGGCCTTGCCGCCGCGACCGGGGATTTCGGCCAGGGTGTTGTAGCCGGGCTGGTCGGTCTCATCGGTGAAGCGGGCGTCGACGTTGACCTGCAGGCGGACGTTCTCGCCACGCTCCAGTGCGCGCACCAGCGGGTTGTAGTGCTCGGAGATCATGGTCAGGGCGGGCACGCCGACCGGTTCGCCGGCCTTGCGCGAGCCGCCGCCGCCGGTACGGATGATGCCGTTGTCCCAGCCGCTGATGCTGATGGTGGCCAGCACGCCTTCCTCGGCGAAGAACGCGTTGGTGGCGCGGGCCAGTTCCTGGCGCTCCTGGTAGTCGCGGATGCGCTTGGCGCGGTCTTCCTGGCGGTCGACGGGAACGGTGAACGCCTGCATTTCGGCCAGGGTGTCTTCATCGTGGCGGTGCGAATCCGCCTGCTCGGCGCGGCGGTAGGCGCGGGCCTCGTCCAGCAGCAGCACCTTGCCGGCCAGCTTGCCGCGGTGCTGCTCCAGGTCGGCCAGCTTGCTGATTTTCACCAGCGCGGCTTCGCCTTCCACCGGGCCGTTGGTGCCTGGGGTCCAGGCCTTGGGCAGGGCGTGCAGCGGCATCTGCCGCGGCCCCAGCATCTGCACGCTGGCATGGCTGAACTCCCAGCCGCGGCCGAAGGCGTCGATGGCCTCGTCACGGACGTTGGCCAGGCCCCATTCGCCCATGCGGCTGCGGGTCCAGGCGTTGGCCTGGCTCATCTGCGGGGAGTTGGTCAGGCGCGGGCCGATCACCTCGGTCAGGTGGGTCAGGGTGTCCATGACCTGCGAGTTGTGGAAGGCTTCCTGGCGGATCTTGCCGACCATGTCCAGGTCCACCGGTTCGGCGGCATGCGCCAGCCCGGCAGCGGCCAGGCAGATCGTGACAGCACAGCGTTTGAGCATGGCGTGGTACCGGCTCCGGTCCGGTGGTTGCGCGAAGGAGCAGCGACTGTAGCCGCGCGGCCCCGGGGGCGCCCACGCCATTGGTCATGGCCCGCTGTCAGAGCATGGCCAGCTCCACGTTGGTGAGCGTGCGCCGGTACTGGTCACGCAGGCGCACCTTGCGTGCCAGGTCGGCGATGATGTGGCTGCTGAAATCCACCCCGGACAGATCCTCGGCCATGTTGATGCCGCCGGGAGTGTCCACGTTCACCTCCATCAGCTTGTCGCCCACGATGTCCAGCCCGGCCAGGTACATGCCGTCGCGGATCAGCTTGGGTCCGACAATCTCCGCCACCCGCAGGGCATCGGCATCGGGGGTCACCAGTTCCACCTTGCCGCCGGCGCTGATGTTGCTGCGCGCATCGCCGCTGTCGTTGTACCGGCGCACGCAGGCGTACTGGCCATCCACCTGCAGCGGGCGGCCGTTGAGGGTCAGCAGGCGCAGGTCGCCATCGGCGGCGCGGGGCAGGTATTCCTGCACGATGGCATAGCCGTCGCGCAGCACCGCGTCGATCATCTGGTTGAGGTTGGCGCCGCTGTGCCCATCCACCACGAACACGCCCTGGCCGCCGGAGCCCTGCAGCGGCTTGATCACGCCGCGGCCGTCATGGGAGGCGATGAAGGATTTGATCTCGTCGGCGTGGCAGGTGATGCAGGTCACCGGCCGCACCTGTTCGGGGAAGTGCTGGAAATAGGTCTTGTTGGAAGCGTCGGTCAGGTGCCCGGGATCGTTGAGTACGATCACCCCGCGCCGGGTCACCAACTGGGCGAACAGCAGCGCGCTGTTCGGCGCCCACGGCCGGTCCTCGACCTCTTCGGCCGGATCGCTGCGCAGCATCAGCACGTCCAGCTCCTCCACATTGATGCGCTCGGTGTCGGCATCATCGGCATGCAGCTCGGCCAGCAGTGCGGCGTCATCGGCATAGTCGCTGCCGCGCGGCATGTGGGCGTGGGCGCAGACGGTGCCGTTGGCGTCGTAGATGAAGCCGTTCAGTCCGATCAATGCCACCTGGTGGCCGAGCCGGGCGGCGGTGCGGGCCAGGCGGATGGTGGTGTAGTTGTCCTGCTCGGTGGCCACGTCGTTGATCACAAAGCCGAGCTTGAGGGGGGCATCGCTCATGCACACAGCTCCCGGGGCGGGGTGGGGTGGGACTGGAACAGCCGGCTCACGGGTACGCCGCGGCAGCGATCCAGAATGTGGTCGAATCCTTCCACGCTGGCATAGCGCGGCAGCAGCGCCGGGGGCGCGGCCCAGCCCGCCTCGGCCAGCTGTTCCAGTACTACCAGGTGGGTGAGGGCGAACTTGCCGCGGAACAGCGGCGCGAAGTCGCCGCCTCCGCGCAGGTGGTCCAGCAGGTCGCACAGTCCGCGCAGGTACACCGCGTCCTTGGTCAGGCCGCCACCGCGCAGGGCGCGTACGGCGATATCGAAGGCGTCGTCGGTGGCGAAGCCGTGCTGCTCGTGCAGGCAGGCGAACACAGCGGGGATGTCCTGGCCGTGGATCGCCATGTCGGCGGCCACCACCCGCGCGGCCAGCACCCGCAGGCGCTCGCCGGGCAGGTAGCCCGACAGGTATTCGGCCAGCACGCCCAGGCCCTCCTGCAGCGGGTCGTAGTGGGCCAAGCCCACGGCCAGCTGGCGTAGCGGCTGCCGCTGGCCGTTGTAGCGGGTCACGATGTGGGTGCCGATCTCGTGCTGCACCAGCGGCTGCAGGCGCGCGCGCGGCAGGCGCAGATCGGCATCCAGGTACAGGCGGCCATGGGAGACCATCATCAGCGAGCCCACATCGGCATCCACCGTGACTTCCAGGGCGAAGTCCGGCGCGCGTTCGCAGTACCAGGCCACCTCGTCTTCCACGGCGGCGAGCACCGCCTCCACGCCGCAGTCGGCGGTGAGCGGCTCGCTGGGCCCCACCTCACTGAGGATCGAGGTGGCCAGTTCCAGCAGCCCGGCTTCCACGCCGCCGAACAGATCGATGCTGGCGGTCAGGAAGCCGTCGGTGGCGCGCAGGCGCACCAGCTCGATCATGCGCTCCAGCTCGCGCTGTTTCTCACGCAGCAGGCCGGCCAGCAGCGGGGATTCGATGTGTTCCACCGGCAGCTCGGCCAGCCGCTGGCGCATGGATTCCAGATCCAGCACCGGTTCGGCGTAGCGCAGCGGCGGTACATGCGTGCGGCCGTTGGCATCGAAGGCCTCCCACAGGGCGTCGGTGCCCAGTGGGGTCAGGGCCAGCAGCCAGTCCAGCTCGGCATCGATCGCGGCCAGCGAGGTGTCCACCTCGGCCGCGACCGGCGGCAGCGGCCGGGTTGTGGGGGCGGTGGCAGTCGCGAGGCTCATGCGCGGGCCTCGAAGGCGGGGCGTACGGCGTCCACCGCGGCCTGCAGCCCGGTGCGCAGATCCTGCAGGGCGGCGATATCGGCCTGGCCGCTCCATTCGTCCATGAAGATCTTCTTGAACTCCGGCGAGATCGTGCACACCCGTGCGCCCCAGCGGCTGTATACCCATTCCGGGAAGTGGCCACCGGTGGGAAAGCGCACGTTGGCGCGCACGTCCGGCCGCCGCCCGGCCACCGGGTGTTCGCGCAGCGCCCTGGTGAAGCGCTGGGCCACATCCTCCCAGCGGGCTGGATCGGCCGTGGTCAGGCCCAGTTCGATATCGGGGTTGTCCTGCTGCGGCGCGGGTGCGGCATCGGTGCCGTCGCGGCGATGGTTGTAGCTGTGCAGGTCGATCAGCAGCAGCGCCTGCCAGCGTTCCAGCAGGCGGTCAATGAGCTCTGTGACCATGGCGTAGAAGCGGTCCCACGCGGCCAGCGAGCGTGCGATCTCCTCCGGCGGCAGCGGCGGGCGCCATACCTCCAGTCCCCAGCACTGCTCCGGCTGTGCATACACCGCACCATCGCGCGGACGGTTGAGGTCGAGCTCGAAGCGTGACGTGGGCACCTGGATGCGCACATCGCCCACGCTGGTCAGCAGCCCGGTCAGTGGATCCTCCTCACGCAGGCGCTGGTCGGCGGGCAGCGCAACGCGCGGCTGCAGAGCAGGGCGGATGGCGTGGCCATCGTGGATCGCCGTCGCGATCACCGGCCCGTCGGCGACGCTGATATTCCACTCGCGGGCGGCGGAGGTGGGAACGGGAAGACTGCCGGTTCTGAAAAAGCCCGCCGAAGGGGCCTGCTGTTGTCCATCCATGGCGCGATGGTGGCAGCGGCAGAATGATTGCCCCGTGACCGCTGGGGCATGAAAGAGGAAGGCCGGCCATCGGGGCCGGCCTTCGTCAGGCTGCGGTTCAGCCGGCCTCGCCGGCCGGGGTGAGTTTGAGCAGCCAGCCGTCGCCGCCGCGGTTGCCGTCCTCCAGCAGCCAGATGGCTCCGTCCGGACCCTGTTCGACCTCGCGGATCCGCCGGCCCATTTCGAAGCGCTCGGCCTCGCGCGCGCTCTGGCCGTCGAACTCCACCCGCACCAGTGACATCGACGACAGGCCGCCGATGAAGCCCGAGCCGTTCCAGTCCGGGAAGCCGTTGCCGTCATAGACCATGAAGCCCGCGGGCGAGATCACCGGGGTCCAGGTGACGGCAGGCGCGCGGAACTCCGGCCGGGTGTCGTGGTTGGGGATGTCGGTATCGTCGTAGTGCACGCCGTTGGAGACGAGGGGGTAGCCGTAGTTCTCGCCCTCGACAATGAGGTTGAGTTCGTCGCCGCCCTTGGGCCCCATCTCGTGGGCCCACAGCTGACCCTGGCCATCGAAGGCCAGGCCGAGGATGTTGCGGTGGCCCAGCGTCCACACCTGCGCGGCCACGCCGCCCTGGTCGGCAAACGGGTTGCCCTCGGCCGGGGTGCCGTCATCGTTCAGGCGCACGATCTTGCCGAGGTTCGTGGACATGTCCTGGGCCGGGTCGAACTCCTTGCGCTCGCTGGAGCTGATCCACAGCAGGCCGTCGGGACCGAAAGCGATGCGGTAGCCGAAGTGGCCGTCGCCCGCCTTCTTCGGATCCTGGCGCCAGATCACTTCCAGGTCTTCCAGCGCGCCGCCACCGGCGTCATCCAGCGCCAGCCTGGCTCGTGCCACTGCGGCGCCCATCAGGTCATCCTCACCGCCTTCCACGAAGCTGATGTAGACAAGGTTGTTGTCGGCGAACCCGGGGTGCAGCACCACGTCGCCCAGGCCGCCCTGGTCCACGCGCACCACCTCCGGCACGCCGCTGATCGGCGCGCTGCTGTCGGACATGGCTTCATACAGGTGCAGCGTGCCGCCCATTTCGGTGATGAGCATGCGGCCATCGGGCAGGAAGGTCATCGCCCACGGCGCCTCGAACTGGCGCACTTCCTCAACCGAGAAAGCCGCATTGGCATCGCCCGGCGCTCGCTCGACCGGGTCGGCCACCGGCGTTGCGGTCTCGGCGACGCCGCTCGGCGTCCGGGCCTGCTGCTGTGGATCCTGGTCGGCGTCGGGGGCGGGATTGCAGGCGGCAAGGCCCAGTGCCACCGCCATCGCCAGCAGCTTGGTGTGATGCGTCATGTGCTTCTCCCCTCGGAGGATGGGTTGCCCGGCCACGATAGCCCCGGGTTGTTAGACACGGGTGAAGGCGGGGAAGGCGCTACTGCGCGCCCATCCCGCCGTCGATCCCGTACTGCGCGCCGGTCAGCACCACCGATGCGCCTTCGTCCAGGAACAGGCGGGCAGTCGCCCGGCCAATGCCACCCGAACCCCCGGTAATGATCGCGATCCGGTCCTGCAGTCGTTTCATGGAAATCTCCCCTGTATGGACAGCCAGCATGCCATCCCCGCGCGCGACCGTCAGTGCAGCGGCGGGGATCCGGTATCGCCGGTCTGCATGTAGAAGTCATGCAGGTATTTCTCGCCCTTGTCGGCCAGCACCGTCACCACCGTCTTCAGCTCCGGGAACTGCTCGCGGATGCGGCGGGCGGCGATCAGGTGTGCGCCCGAGCTCGGCCCGCACAGCAGGCCGCGGGTGCTGGCCAGCTTGCGCATCTCGGCCACCGCATCGGTGCTGGAAACGCTGAGGAAATCGCTGACCAGATCCCGATGGCGGGAAAAGATCCCCGGCACGAAGCCGTCGGAGATGCCTTCGATCCCGTGCAGGTCCACCTCGCCGCACAGCAGTGTCCTGGATTCGGACGGCTCCATCGCAAACAGCCGCACATCGGGATTGGCCGCGCGGAACGCCTGGCCGACCCCGATCAGGGTGCCGCCGGTGCCCACGCCGTGCACGAACGCATCCGGCGTGCGGCCGTCGGGCAGCTGGGCCAGGATCTCCGGGCCGAGGATCTCGCGGTTCTCCTGCACGTTCCATTCCGACTCGAACTGGCCGGGAAAGAAATAGCCGGGCTGCCTGCCGAGCTCGCGCGCGCGCTCCAGCGCCTCGTTGACGTGGAAGTTGCCGCTCAGCAACACCTCGGCGCCGTAGGCGCGGGAGATCGCCACCCGCTCGCTGGTCAGCCCTTCGGGCATCACCACGATCATCCGATAACCCTTGACCGCAGCCACCATCGAGAACGCGTTGCCGGTATTGCCGCTGGTGGCTTCGACGATGGTGTCGCCGGGCTTGAGCAGGCCTTCCTTCTCCGCCCGCTCGATGATCCAGGTAGCGATGCGGGCCTTGATCGAGCCCGAGGGGTTGAGGAACTCGCACTTGGCGAAGATGCCGTCCTCCAGTTCCAGCAGCGGCGTGTCGTGCACGGCGTCGAGGATGGAGCGGGAAACGGTGGTGTATCGCTTTGGCATGGTGGCTCCTTGTCTGTAGGGAGAGAAGGGGACGCCCCGGGGCCGGCGGCGGGAGCCCGGGATCATTATCGGCGCCGGCAAGTGCAGCCCGGATGACCCAGGTCAAGGAGAGGGCGATCCGGACAGGCCATGCTCGCCGGGTCATCAACCGCAGGAACACCATGGCTGCCATCGATACCCTTTCCATCCAGGTTCATCCCTTCGACGCGCGCGGCATTGCCAAGCGCTTCCGCCATGCGGCGATCTTCGGCGCCATGGACGCGCTGCAGCCGGGCGAGGGCATGCGCTTCGTCAACGATCACGATCCGCTGCCGCTGATCGCCCAGCTGCGTGACCGCTACGGCGACGCGCTGGTCGTGGAATACCGCCAGAACGCGCCGGGCGCGGTGGTCATTGATTTCGGCGTGGCCGATGTACACGTGCCGGGTGGCAGCACCTGCTGCGGCGGCTGCACCTGAAGCCGGCGCTTCACGCCATCTGCAACGGGATGCCGCGCGCGGCATCCCGGGAGTAATCGGCGCGGACCTGGCGGCAATCGCTGCCGGCCATGGCGAAGCGCCGGCAGTTGGCCGGGCGGGTGTCGTAGATCCGGCACTGCATGCGCGCCGGGTCGATCGCCACGCACCAGCCTTCCTCATCGCGCGCCATGACCTCCAGCCCGTCCGCGCTCCATGTGGTGAAGTGCGCCGGCACGCTGTCACCCGGTTGCAGCACCACCGTCAGCCGGCAGCAGACCGCATCGCAGGCGCTGCAATGGGGCGAATCAGACAACCGGCGCTTCCCGCCGGTAGTGAAGCAGGCGGGCGCGGATGGTGGTGCCGCTCTGGTCTTCCAGTTCGTGGATTTCCTCCTCGCCCTGGAAGCCCAGTGCCGCCAGTTCCTGGTTGAAGGCCGATACGTGGCCCCGGTGGGCGTCGGTCAGCACCACCTCGGCGCGGTCGTTGGCATGGCGCGCGATCACGCCCGCCAGCAGTGCCGGGTGGTCCTGTTCGTAGAGCACGTCGCTGCCGATGATCATGTCGAACCTGCCCAGGCTGGGCAGCGGTTCCACCCAGTCCAGCTGACGGAAGTGCACCGAAGGCAGCTCGTTCAACGCCGAGTTGTAGGCGAGGAAGGGTTCGGCCAGCGGGTGGATGTCGGAAGCGATCACCTCCGCGCCGCGCCGCTGCAGCACCAGGCTGGCCAGCCCGATCCCGC
>DXCY01000182.1 GCA_019115725.1 Candidatus Luteimonas excrementigallinarum | reverse complement strand
AGCCCGATGGCGGACACGGACAGGGCCACCAGGGCGGTGGCAGCGAGACGGGAGAATCGGGACTTCATCAACGGGTTGGCTCCTTGGGCGCCGCTCGGGGGACGCGGCGGACATTCGGACTGGAAAAGCGGAAAAAAGGGAAACCTGACAATCCAGGCAAGTTTAATCGCGAACAACCTGCGGCTGCCCGAACCCCAGACCACTGAAGCGGGCGCGGAGTTCCGGTACCTGCGCCGCGGCCACCGGGCCCACGTGCAGTCGCCACATGCTCCTGCCGCCGCTGGAACCATCCACCAGCCGCGCCCCGGCAATGCCTGCGCCCTGCAGGGTCGCCAGCGCGCGTTCGGCGTTGTCGCGGCCACCGAAGGCGGCCACCTGCAGGGTCACGCCTTCGACAGGCGAGGCGACGGCTTCGACCGGCACGGCTTCGCCAGCGGCCTGGACGGAAGGATCCGCCGCGGGAAGCACGGCCGGCACCGCATCGCCCGCGGCCACCGCAGCCACGGCACGCAGGTCGATCTGGCGCTCTTCCAGCCAGGCATCGAAATCATCGGCGGTCATCACCCGGCCGCCCTGCATCATGTTGAACCGCCGCTCGTGAGCGTAGGCGGGATCCGCGCCCTCGGCGATCTCCGGGACCTCAGCCACCGCTGCGGGCGCAGCGACCGAAGCCACGGTTCCCGCAGCGACAGCGGCATCGACCGGCGCCCCCGCAGCCGACCGTTCCGCCGCGGCCACCGTGGCCACGGGCAGGGCGTCCACCAGCGCGTCGATCGCGCTGGGGCTGGCCGGCTCCGCAGCCGCAGGCGGCGGCGCAGATGCCAGCGCGCCCTGGACGTGGCGCGCGTCCTCGCCCGGGCTCAGCGCCCGCACTTCCACCCGGCCGGTGCCGCGCTGGTGGATATCCAGCTTGACCGCCGCCGCCCAGCTCAGGTCGACCACCCGGCCTTCATGAAAGGGCCCGCGATCATTCACCCGCACCACCACCGAGCGGCCGTTGTCCAGGTTGGTCACCCGGGCGAAGCTCGGCAGCGGCAGCGATTTGTGCGCGGCGGTGAAGGCATACATGTCATACACCTCCATGTTGGAGGTGCGCCGGCCGTGGAATTTGTTGCCGTAATAGGAGGCCACGCCCTGCTCGACAAACCCCGCCGGGTCATCCTGCACCGTGTACTGCTTGCCGAGCACGGTGTAGGGGGAGCGGTTGCCGTAGCGCGAACGCGGCTCGTCCACGACTTCCGGCTCGGGGATCGCGTCGACATCGGGAATGTAATCAGGGGCGCTGTCGCGGATATGCGGCGCGTACAGGCCGCCGGCAACGTAATCGCCCCGCTTGGAAGGATCTTCCTGCGCCGGCGCGTAGGGTGAGCGGCGCGGCTGGCCACCCTCTGCACTGCCGGTCGAAGGGTCAGCCGACGCGCCGGCGGGCGGGGGCTGGGGTTTCCTGGGCGCCCCGCTGCAGGCAGCCAGGACCAGCGCGACAGCGGCAAGCGCTACCGGCCTGATCATCGCCCGGCGCCACCCGACCCTGCGGCGATCTCCTGCGCCAGCTGGTGCACCGCCATGGCGTACATCGGCGAGCGGTTGTAGCGGGTGATCACGAAGAAGTTGCGGTAGCCCAGCCAGTGCTCGGGCCCGGCGCTGCCTTCAAACGACAGCAGCGTGGCGCCCTCGGCCACCGGCTCGCCCTGCTGCGGGCGGTAGCCGCGCTCGGCCAGCATCGCCAGCGGGTACACCGGATCCACGCTCTCCGGCTTGAAATCATCGGCGCCCGGATCGCGCGTGGCGCGCGCCACCACCGGCCCGCCGCGCTCCCAGCCGAAAGCCACGAAGTAGTTGGCGATCGAGGCGAACACGTCGTCCAGGTTGTCGATCAGGTTGCGGTGGCCGTCGCCGTCACCGTCCTTGGCCCACAGCCGGTAGCTGGACGGCATGAACTGCCCCAGCCCCATCGCCCCGGCATAGCTGCCGCGCAGGGCGGTGATATCGAGGGTCGGCTCGTCGCGCTCGAGCGCGAACAGATGGCCCAGCTCCGCGGCGAAGAACGGCGCGCGCGGGGCGTGATCGAAGGCCAGGGTGTAGATCGCATCCAGGATGCGGTGGTTGCCGGTGAACCCGCCGTAGCTGGTTTCCACCCCGATAATGGCCACGATGTACTCGGCCGGCACGCCGGATTCGGCAGCCACCCGGTCCAGCGCCTCGCGATGGGTGGCATAGAAGCTGCGCCCGCCGCGGATGCGCGCGTCATTGAGGAAGATCGGCCGGTACTCGGCCCAGGTGCGGGTCCTTTCGGCGGGCCGCGACATGGCTTCGAGAATGCTCTGGCGCACCTGCGCCTGGGCCAGCACCGAACGCACCCGGGCGGCGTCCACGCCGTGGGTCCGCACCGCGTAATCGACGAAGTTGTCCAGCCGCTGCTGGCGCGGGATGGCAGGATCGGTGACGTCGGCCGGAGCCTCCGGGCGCTGCTCGGGCGGCGCCGGCACCGGGGCCAGCAGCTGCGGCCCGGCCGGCTCCACGCTGGGCTCCACGCTGGGCTCCACGATGGGCTCGGGCAATGGCTCGGGCGATGACTCAGGCACGGACGCCTGGGCCTCGACGGGCGACGGGAGAGGGGCTGGCGCATCCGTCGCACAGGCGGCGAATGCGAGCACGATCAGGCACGGGGCCAGGCGGAAAACAGTGCGCGGATTCATCGGTGGCGAGGGTAGCATGCCGCGGCTCGCCTGCACGCCCGCGCGGCCCGCCATTCAGCCCCGGTCAGCCTCGCGCCGGCTTGTGGCTGCCGATCGACATCACTACGCCCATGCCCGCCAGCAGCGACACTGCGGCGGTCCCGCCGTAGCTGAGCAGCGGCATCGGCACGCCCACCACCGGCAGCAGGCCCGACACCATGCCGCCGTTGACCAGCACGTACACGAACATCGCCAGGCCGAGGGCACCGGCCAGCAGGCGCGAATAGCCCTCGCGCGCCTCGCTGGCGATCCACAGGCAGCGGCCGACCACGAACAGGTACAGCGCCAGGGTCACCACCACCCCGATCCAGCCGAACTCCTCGGCCAGCACGGCGAAGATGAAGTCGGTGGTGTGCTCGGGCACGAAGTTCAGATGCGCCTGGGTGCCCTCCCCCCAGCCCTTGCCGGTGGTTCCACCCGAGCCGATGGCGATCCGGGACTGGATGATGTTCCAGCCCGCGCCCAGGGGATCGCGCTCCGGATCGAGGAAGGTCAGCAGGCGGTCCTTCTGGTAGGGCTGCAGCATCCAGAACCAGGCCGCCGGGGCGATCGCGGCCACCGCTCCGGCCACCGCGGCAAACCACCACCACGACAGCCCGGCCAGGTAAAGCACGAACAGTCCGCTGGCCGCCACCAGCACCGCCGTGCCCAGGTCCGGCTGCAGCATGATCAGCCCGGAGGGCAAGCCGATGATCAGCAAGCACGTCAGCACCGCCATGGGCCTGGGTGGAGGGCCCGCCTGGTTCAGGTACCAGGCGGCCATCATTGGCAGGCTGAGCTTGAGCAGCTCGGCCGGCTGGAAATAGAACAGGCCCAGGTTGATCCAGTGCTGGCCATGGCGGCCGGTACCGATGAACAGCACCAGCACCAGCGGTATCAGCGACAGTCCGTACACCAGCGGCGCCATCGCCCGCAGCCGCAGCGGCGTCAGTCGCGAGAGCGCCCACATTGCACCCAGCCCGGCGCCATAGCGCAGCGCCTGGGCGGTCACCATGCGCGGATCTTCCCCGCTGGCGCTGTGCAGCACCGCCAGCCCGATTGCCATCAGGCCCACCAGCGCCGCCAGCAGCGGCCAGTCGATGGTGCGGGCGAAGCGGAGCCACAGGTCAAACAGCCAGTGCACGATCACCTTCATGCCTGGGCTCCCGCGGCGTCGGCGCCATCCTCTTCCCCACCTTCCTGCAGGTCCGGATCCGCTTCCGGGCCGTCCTCGCCGCCCACCAGCCAGGCGTCAAAGATCCGCCGCGCGATCGGCGCCGCGGTGACCCCGCCGTAGCCGCCATGCTCGACGATCACGGCCACGGCAATGGTCGGATTGTCCGCCGGCGCATACCCCAGGAACAGGGCCTGGTGGCGCAGGTGGTAGGGCAGATTGCGCGGATCAACGCCCGCATTGCCGCGCCGGCCCACGCGCTGGGCGGTGCCGGTCTTGCCTGCCATCCGGTATTCGGCGCCGCGGGCCATGGCCGTCGCCGTACCGCGGCCATGAATGGTGTTTTCCATGCCCTCCTGCACAGCCCGCAGGTGCCCGGGCCGGTCGGTGATGCGCGGCGCCGGCCGCTGCGCCGGGGCGGACCAGGGCCGGTCGTAGCCGTCGCGGCGCGCGGCCACCAGGCTCAGGGGGTACAGCTCGCCGCCGTTGGCAATCGCGGCCGTGCCGCGCGCCAGTTGCAGGGCCGTAGCGATCCAGTACCCCTGCCCGATCCCGGCAATCACCGTCTCGCCCGGATACCAGGGCTCGTTGCTCTGCCCCGCCTTCCACTCCCGCGAGGGCACCACGCCGGCGTTCTCGCCCACCAGCTCGATGCCGGTGGGCTGGCCGAAGCCGTAGCGGTGCATGAAGCCGGCAAGCTGGTCGATGCCCATCTCGTAGGCCAGCTGGTAGTAGTAGTAGTTGATCGAGCGCGAGAGCGAATCGCGCAGGTCCACCCAGCCGCCGCCCCGCCCGGCATCGCGATAGCCGCGGCTCTGCCCGGGAATGAAGAATTCGCCAGTGGAAAACACCCGTGATTCAGGCGTGCGCAGCCCGCTGTCGACTCCGGCCAGGGCCACGAACGGCTTGATCGTGGAGCCCGGCGGCCCGCCCCCCAGCACATTGCGGTTGAACAGGGGCCGCGCCGGGTCGTCCATCAGCCGGCGGTAATCGGCGTGGGAAATGCCGTTGACGAACAGGTTGGCGTCAAAGCTGGGCAGGCTCACCATGCCCAGCACCTGGCCGGTGGCCGGTTCGACCGCCACCGCCGATCCGTGCAGCTCGCCAAAGGCTTCCACCATGGCCCGCTGCAGTTCCACATCCACGCTCAGCTGCAGATCGCTGCCGGCGGTGGCGGGAAGCCGGCCCAGCGTGCGCAGCGCGCGGCCCTCCACGTTGGTTTCCACCTGCTCATAACCCACCTTGCCGCGCAGGACTTCGTCGAACGAACGCTCGATGCCGGTGCGCCCGGTGTACGGATACAGCACATGGGCGGCGCCGTAGCGCTCGACATCGCTTTCATCGGTACGTCCCACGTAGCCGACCACGTGGGCGAACAGGTCGCCATGGGGGTAGCGGCGGTTGAGGTAGGGCACCACCTCCACGCCCGGGAACCGCCAGCGGTCCACGGCAAAACGGGCCACTTCTTCCTCGCTCACCCGCATCTTCAGGGTCAGCGGCTGGAACCCGCGGCGCGCCCGGCGCTGGGCGGTGAAACGCTCCACATCGTCCGGGTCCAGGGTGAAGATCCGACCCAGCCCGGCGATCAGGGTGTCGGTATCGGCGGCGTCTTCGGGGGTGACTTCCAGCCGGTAGGCGGGCACGTTGTCGGCCAGCACCCGCCCCTGGCGGTCGTAGATCAGCCCGCGGCCCGGCACCACCGGACGCGGGGTGACGCGATTGGCCTCCGACTGACCGGCGAACTCGCTGTGCCGCACCACCTGCAGGTGGAAATACCAGCCGGCCAGCACCGCCAGCGCCAGCGCCACGCCGGCAAACCCGATCAGCGCCCGCACCCGGAACTGCGCCGCCTCGACGGCGGGATTACGCAGCTTTTCCCGACCCCGGAACACCATGGCTCAGCGGGTCCGCGGCCGGAACCGCAGCGCGTCCATCACCAGGCACAGCGGCACCCACAGCAGCAGGCCCAGCACCGGCGCCAGCCAATACAGCCACGGCAGCTGCTGCACGCCCAGCGCAAGATGCACGGCCGCGCTCACCACCCGGTCGTTGAGCAGCAGGCCGCCGATGGCCAGCGCCTGCTGGGTCAGCGGGAAGAAGCGCAGCTGGCTGCGGAAGCGCTGCAGGATGAAGGCCATCACCGTCAACCGCAGCGCCTGCTCGCCAAGAATATTGCCGAACGCAAGATCTGCGATCAGGCCCATGGAAAACGCGAAGCCCAGCCCGATGCGATCGCTGTCCTCAAGCACCCAGTAGGCCACCACGAGACCGAGCCAGTACGGCCGCAGGGGCTGCAACCCGTCGGGCAGCGGCACCAGGCCCAGCAACAGGGCCAGCAGCACGCTGACCGGCAGCACCCATGAACTTGGCCGGCGCTTCACGGGCGCGCCTCCGGACCGGCATCCGCGGACTGCTCTTCGGACGCTGACGCCGCGGGCGCGACGCCAGCCTCCCCGGCGTCAGGATCAGCCGCTTCAGCGTCCTCCGCGTCGGGGCGAATCACATCGGAGCCCCCGGCATCAGCCGCAGTCGGCGGCAGTTCCACCTCGCGCAGCAGCAGCACGTCGCGGCCGCGATCGATCTGCGCCGCCGGCTGCACTTCCCCCACCAGGAACGCGCGGCTGTCATCGGGCGCCAGCGCGGTGATGGTGCCGACCGGGAAGCCGGCCGGGAAGCGTCCGCCCATGCCGGAGGTCACCAGTTCGTCACCGACCTCGACATCAATGGACAGCGGCACGTTCGGCAGCCGCAGCAGGTCACTGCGGCCCTGGCCATAGGCCACCAGGCGCACGCCGGTGCGCGCCACCAGCACCGGCACGGCGTGATCCACGTCGGTGGCCAGCAGCACCGTGGCGGTGGAGGGCGTGGTCTGGATCACCTGCCCCACCACGCCGCCGGCATCGATCACGGTCTGGCCCTCGCGCACGCCGTCGCGGGTGCCGGCCCGCAGCATCAGCCGCTGCCGGGTGGGGTCCAGGTCGATGTTGAGGATCGGCGCCAGCTGCACATCCAGGCCGCCGCTGCCGGCCGCACCCAGCAGTTCGCGCAGACGCACGTTCTCGGCCGCCGCGGCCTGCGCCCGTGCCAGCCGCGCGTTCACCACCAGCAGCTCGTTGCGCAGGCGGTGGTTGTCTTCGCTGAGCAGGCCGCGGGTCACCGCGTCCTCGCGCACGCTGCGTCCCAGCCGCGAAGGCAGGCCCGCCAGCCACCACACCGGCTGCATGGCCACGTTGGCGTGGGCGCGCACCTGATCCAGCCAGCCGCCGCGGTGATCGGCCACGATCAGCGCCACCGACACCGCCAGGAACGCCAGCAGGCGCAGCGTGCCGGAGACATCACCGGGCCGGGGGGCGGCGGAGCTGGCGAGGGAAGGCACGGGAAAGCCGTCGGTTCACAGAAAAGGGTCGAAGGGTCGTTGCCACGGGCCATGGCCCGCGGCAACGGGCAACTATCTCACGGCCGGCGCGACACCGCGCCCGGCCCCGCCGTCCCCCCTGACGGCCGGCGCGTGCGCAGCGCGCTTATTCGGAAGAGAAGAACTCGTTGCCGTGCATGTCCAGCAGTTCCAGCGCCCGGCCGCCACCGCGGGCAACGCAGGTCAGCGGGTCCTCGGCAATCTGCACGTGCAGGCCGGTTTCCTGGCTGAGCAGCTTGTCCAGGTCCTTGAGCAGGGCACCGCCGCCGGTCAGCACGATGCCGCGCTCGGCCACGTCCGCGCTCAGTTCCGGCGGGGTCTGCTCCAGCGCCTGGCGCACCGCCTCGACGATGCCGGCCAGCGGCTCGCGCAGCGCGTCCAGCACCTCGCTGGCCTTGATGGTGATCACCTTGGGCACGCCTTCGGCCAGGTGGCGGCCGGAAATCTCGGTCTCGGCGTTGTCTTCCTGCGGGCAGGCGCAGCCGATCTCCAGCTTGATCCGCTCGGCGGTAGCGTCACCGATCAGCATGCCGTGGTTGCGGCGCACGTAGTTGATGATCGACTCGTCGAAACGGTCGCCACCCACCCGCGCGGACTGCGAATACACCACGCCGTTGAGCGCGATCACCGCCACCTCGGTGGTGCCGCCGCCCACGTCCACCACCATCGAGCCGCGGGCCTCGGTGACCGGCATGCCGGCGCCTATCGCGGCCGCCATGGGTTCCTCGATCAGCGACACGTCGCGCGCGCCGGCTTCCAGCGCCGAGTCCTTGATGGCGCGCTTCTCCACCTGGGTGGAGCCGGCCGGCACGCAGATCAGCACCCGCGGGCTGGGCCGGAGGAACCGGCTCTTGTGCACCTTGCGGATGAAGTGCTTGAGCATTTCCTCGGTGTAGGTGAAATCGGCGATCACCCCGTCCTTCATCGGCCGGTGGGTGGTGATGTTGCCGGGGGTGCGGCCGAGCATCTGCTTGGCCTCGGCACCGACGGCGGCGACGGTCTTCTGCCCGCCGCTGCCCTGGCGCACCGCAACCACGGACGGCTCGTTGAGCACGATGCCCTGGCCGCGGACGAAAATGAGGGTGTTGGCCGTGCCCAGGTCAATGGACAGGTCGTTGGAGAACATGCCGCGGAACTTCTTGAACATCGGGCGTCGGGTCCGTGCAGGGCGCACGCGCCGGAGGAGCGCGGTACGCGGAAAACCAGGGGGAAAACACAGGGATCAGCGGGGGATTCTGCGGGGCACAACGGCGGCGGCCGCAGGGCGGACAAGCCTAACAAAATCGCGCCCCTGCGTGGGTAATCGGCGCTGACCGCAATCACGCAACGGCCGCGCACCGACCGCGCCACGGCGCGATCCACGGGCGATTCCTGCCCCGCTTTCCCCCAGCCAGCCGGCGGCGCCTGCTGGCCTCCGCGCAAGCGGCCCGTTAACCTAGCGCCCTTTGTGTCCTTTCAAGAGCCTTTTGCGATGTCGGTGCTGATCTGCGGTTCCCTTGCCTACGACACCATCATGGTGTTTCCGGACCAGTTCAAGAACCACATCCTGCCGGACAAGGTCCATATCCTGAACGTGTCGTTCAACGTGCCGCAGATGCGGCGCGAATTCGGCGGCTGCGCCGGCAACATCGCCTACAACCTCAAGCTGCTGGGCGGCGATCCGGTGCCGATGGCCACCGTGGGCGTTGATTTCGCCCCGTACCGGCAGTGGTTCGAGGACAACGCCATCCGCCTGGACCAGGTGAAGGCGCTGGACGGCATGTTCACGCCGCAGGCGTTCATCACCACCGACCTGGACAACAACCAGATCACCGCCTTCCACCCGGGCGCGATGATGCGCAGCCACGAGAACCACGTGAAGGACGTGCCGGGGGTGGAATTCGGCATCGTCAGCCCGGACGGGCGCGAGGGCATGCTGCAGAACGCGCGTGAATTCGCCGAGGCCGGCATTCCGTTCATCTTCGACCCGGGCCAGGCCATGCCGCTGTTCAACGGCGAGGAGCTGCGCGAGTTCATCGACCTGGCCGACTACATCGCGGTCAACGATTACGAATCCAACCTGCTGCAGGAGCGCACCGGCTGGAACGAGGAGCAGATCGCCAGCCGGGTGAAGGCCTATGTGGCCACGCGCGGGCCCAAGGGCGCCTGCATCCGCGCCGACGGCAAGCTGCACGAGGCCCCGCCGGCCCGCGAGCGCCGGGTGACCGACCCGACCGGCTGCGGCGATGCCTTCCGCGCCGGCCTGATCCACGGGATCATCCGCGGCCACGACTGGGGAACCATCGGTCGCATCGGCAACCTGATGGGCGCGCTGAAGGTGGAGCACCACGGCACCCAGAACCAGCGCTTCAGCTATGACGAATTCGCGGCCCAGTTCCGCGAGCAGTTCGGCTACTCGCTGGGGTGAACCAACCCCTACCGGCGGGGACGAGGATGGGCCACACCGTCCGACCCCCTGGCACTGACCAGACGTGCGAATCGCCCCTCTCCTCCTGACCCTGGTTATCTCCACAACCCTGCTGGCAGCCTGTGCTGCTGGCCGGGCCGACTCGATGACAGACATGGGTTCGGGGCAAGAACCAGATCTAGTGGCGTTGGCCAACGCCATGAACGCCATCGCTCGCGGCGAGGCCGACATCTCAGTCGCGCTGGCGCCATTCGTCACTCTGCCTGCCGATGTTCCAGATTCCGCCAACCTGCGGTTCGACGGTTTCCGCGATGTTGATGGACACGTGCTACGTGAATTGGAGATTCGCGTCCGGAACGACGGCATTGACGGCGCCCCACTCGTCATCGCTTATTTTGAACCCGACCCTTGCATCAACCTGGATCCACTGGCCGCACGTCTGGGCGCCAGTGAATTCTTCGGCATCCCGCCTTCTCCTCATGCCCCTGCCGGAACTCCCGGTGTACGCGGGTATACGGCCCGATACGGGGACGAGGGCAGTCTCAGCGTCTCGGCCAATACCGATGCACCCGATTGCGTGATCGGCATCTCAGCCAGACGCCCCGCCTCCTCAAGGTGATCGCCCCCACCAACGACACGCCGGCGCGTAGTCCCGCCCTGGCCACCGGGACCGGCGAAAGCACGACTGTTGCGGTTAGGCTATGACCATGCCCGCCGCCTCGTTCCGCCTCCTGCCCGGCATCGTACCCGCGTGAGTCCGCCTTCCTCACCGGTCCGCACCCGCGACCTGACCGAAGGTGCGATCGGCCCGACCCTGCTGCTGTTCGCGCTGCCGATCCTGGGCGCGAACGTGCTGCAGTCGCTGAACGGGTCGGTCAACGCGTTCTGGATCGGGCGCTTCCTCGGCGAGGCGGCGCTGACGGCGATCACCAACGCCAACAACGTCATGTTCTTCCTGCTCGGGGCGGTGTTCGGCCTGGGCATGGCGGCAACGATCCTGGTAGCGCAGGCCATGGGCCGGCGCGACGCGGCCGGGGCACGGCGGGTGATCGGCACCGCGGCCACGTTCTTCATTGGCCTGTCGCTGGTGATCGCGGTGGCGGGGCTGCCGCTTTCGCGCCAGCTGCTGCAGTGGATGGGCACCCCGGCCGATGCGCTGCCGCACGCGGACGGCTACCTCAAGGTGATCTTCCTGGCGGTGCCGTTCCTGTACATGTTCACCTTCCTCTCGGCGGTGCTGCGCGGGGCCGGCGATGCGCGCACGCCGTTCCGGTTCCTGCTGCTGGTGGTGGCGCTGGACGTGGTGCTGGTGCCGCTTTTCGTGTTCGGTCTGGGCCCGGTGCCGGCGCTGGGCATGACCGGCGCCGCGGTGGCCACGGTGATCGCCAACGGGATCAGCCTGGTGGCGATGCTGGCCTGGCTCCGCC
>DXCY01000181.1 GCA_019115725.1 Candidatus Luteimonas excrementigallinarum | reverse complement strand
GACTCCCACTCGGCGTACAGGCGGGATTCGAAGCTGCCGGGGTTGTAACTGGGGGCCAGGGACATGGTCTGCTGCTCTCACATATCGTGCTTGGTTACCTGCAGCCCGCGGGCCCGGTATTGCTTCCAGCGCTCGCGCAACGGCTCGCGCGCCGAGGGGTCGGCGGGTACCACTTCCAGTACCCGCTCAAAGCCGCCTTCCACCGCCGCGTCGCGCAGGTTGATCACCAGCGGGCGCATCGGCGGGTCGTGGTCGGGGCAGGCGATCAGGACTTCCACGTCGCCGTCTTCGTCCGGATCGAGCCCGGCGACCTGGTGCGGAATGAAGGCGTCATCGCCCATATCCCACAGCAGGTCGTCCAGCAGCTCGGCCTGGGTGCGATCGCGCGCCAGCACCAGGGTGGACAGGTTGGCGGCGTGCGCCTTGCGCACCAGCTCGCACACCAGGCGCAGCGGCTCGTCGCGGAACCGCGGCTTGGCGATCAGGTAGAAGTCGGCGCGCACTGCAGGCCTTAGCTGCGGTCCAGCAGCCACTGGCTGAGCAGGCCCACCGGGCGCCCGCTGGCCATGCCCATCTTGCCGTCGCCGCTGGCGCTGCCGGCGATGTCGATGTGCGCCCAGCGCTGGCCCTCGGTGAAGCGCGAGAGGAAGCAGCCGGCGGTGATCGCGCCCGCCCAGCGTCCGCCGATGTTGTAGATGTCGGCGAAGTTGGAATCGAGCATCGGCTGGTATTCATCCCACAGCGGCAGGCGCCAGGCGCGGTCGAACACCGTTTCGCCGGCGGCCAGCAGCTCGTTGGCCAGGTCGTCGTGCTTGCTCATCAGGCCCGAGGCCTGGCGGCCCAGCGCCACCATGCAGGCGCCGGTGAGGGTGGCCACGTCCACCAGCGCCTCGGGTTCGAAGCGCTCGGCGTAGGTGAGGGCGTCGCACAGGATCAGGCGGCCTTCGGCGTCGGTGTTGCCCACTTCGATCGTCTTGCCGGACATGCTGGTGATGACGTCGGACGGACGGTAGCTGTTGCCGTCGATCGCGTTCTCCACCGCCGGCACCACCACGCGCAGGTTGATCGGCAGCTCCAGGCCCACCGCGGAGACGAACGTGCCCAGCACCGTGGCGGCGCCGCACATGTCGTACTTCATTTCCTCGATGCCGCCCTGGGTCTTCAGGTTCACGCCGCCGGTATCGAAGGTGATGCCCTTGCCAACCAGCACGTACGGCTTGGCGTCACCGCCGTTGTTCCACTCCAGCACGATCAGGCGCGGACGGTTGGCCGAGCCGCGGGCCACCGCCAGCAGCGAGCCCATGCCGAGTTCTTCCATCTGCTGCTCGTCGAGGACCGTGCAGTCGGCCTTTTCGAAACGGGCGGCGAATTCACGGGCCTGTTCGGCCAGGTAGGCGGGGTTGCAGATGTTGGGCGGCAGGTTGCCCAGCTCGCGGGCGAACTTGACGCCGGCGGCGATGGCCTTGCCCTGGGCCAGGGCCTGGGCGTCATCGCCGGCCACTTCGATCGTGGCCAGGCCGGTGTGCTCGCGCTTTTTGTTCTTCTCGCCCAGGGTGGCGGTGTAGCGGTAGGCGGCGTGGTCGGCGGCGATCACCGCCTGGCGGATGTTCCAGGCCGCGTCGCGGTCCTTGACCAGCACTTCGCTCAGGGTCAGCAGCGCGGAGGTGGTGGAACCCGTCTTCAGGGTGCGCACCGCGGTGGTGACCGCCTGCTGGTAGCGCGCGGCGTCAAAGCGCTCGCGTTCGCCCAGGCCCACCACCAGCACGCGCGGTGCGGTGACGCCTTCCAGTTCGTGCAGCAGCACGGCGCTGCCGGGCTTTCCGGACAGGTCTCCGCGCTCGGCCAGGCGCGACAGGCGGCCGCCGGTGGCCTCGTCCAGCGCCGCGGCAGCGGGGGTCAGGGCCTTGTCGGCGAAGATGCCCACCACAATGCAGCCGGTGTCGGCGGTCGCGGCGGGAGCGTGGTTCAGGGTGAATTCCAGGGTCATCAACGAGATTCCGTGTCCAGTTCCTTACAATCGGACAATCCACGCCCGGATCCGGCACTCCGGATCGGGCAGCCCGCGCCTTCGGGGGCGGCGTGGTAGCACGTTGCAAAGATCGAAAATGAATCCCCAAGTCTAAAGCAAGCAACCATTTGATGCCCAAGCTCGACAGCTATCTGTTCCGGGAATTTGCTCAGGCCACCTTCGCCGTGATGGTGGTGCTGATGGTGGTCAGCCTGGGCGGCGTATTCGCCGATGTACTGGGCAATATCGCCCGTGGCCGGGTGCCGGCGGGGATGATGCTGTCCCAGCTGGGGCTGCAGGTACTCAATTACCTGCCGCTGATCCTGCCGCTTGGCCTGCTGCTGGGCCTGCTGCTGTCGGTGGGCCGGCTGTACCGGGATTCGGAAATGCCGGTGCTGACCGCTACCGGCGTGGGCCCGCGGCGGCTGCTGCGTCCGGTGCTGATGCTGATCGTGCCGATGGTGCTGCTGGTGGCGGTGTGTTCGATGTGGCTGGGCCCGTGGGCGCGCGACTATTCCGCGCGCATGGTCGAAGCCGGCAGCCGCAGCATGCTGGTGGCGGGCCTGGAGGCCGGGCGCTTCGTGGAGATCCCGGGCGGCGGTGGGGTGGTGTATGTGGGCGGCATGTCCGGCGATGGCACCCAGATGGCGCGGGTGTTCGTCTACCAGCAGGACGGCGGGCGCATGGACGTGACCACGTCGACCACCGGCCGCCTGAACGTGGAGGCCGACGGCGAGCGTTACCTGGTGCTGGGTGATGGCTTCCGCGTGGAAGGGCCGCAGGAGGACGGGCTGGATTTCCGCCTGATGCGCTTCGCCACCAACGAGCTGCGCCTGCCACCGGCCGACCACAGCCGCGACGAGGAGGATCCGGAGCTCATGCCCACCCTGGCGCTGCTTGATGACGCGCGCCCGGAGGCGCGGGCGGAGCTGCACTTCCGCATCGCGCCGCCGCTGCTGGCGCTGGGCTTCGGGCTGCTGGCGGTGCCGCTGGCCCGCAGCCCGCCCAGACAGTCCCGCTACGGCCGCACCATGCTGGCCTTCCTCGGCTATTTCGTCGGGGTCAACCTGATGATCCTGGGCCAGGACTGGCTGGCCGAAGGCACCATCCCGGTGGGCCTTGGCCTGTGGTGGCTGGTGCTGCCGGTGCTGGCGCTGGGGCTGTGGATGTACTTTGACGACGGCCGCTTGCGGCGGGCGCCGTGGAGGCGGCGGGCATGAAGATGTTCCCCAAGATCCATGACCTGTACGTGGCGCGGGTGGTGCTCACCGCGGTGCTGCTGACCTGGGCGGTGCTGACCGGGCTGGACCTGCTGATCAGCGGCCTGCTGGCCGAGATCGACGACATCGGCGAAGGCGATTACGGCTTCGTGGCGGCGCTCACCTATGTGATCTACACCCTGCCGCGCCGCGCTTACATGATGTTCCCCACCGGCGCGGTGATCGGCACGCTGATGGGCCTGGGCGTGCTGGCCGCCACCTCGGAGCTGACCGCTCTGCGGGCCGTGGGCCTGTCGCGCAAGCGGCTGAGCGCCTCGGTGGCGGTGCCGCTGCTGCTGATCACCGTGGTGATGATCCTCAACGCCGAAACCCTGGCGCCGTGGGCCCAGCGCAGCGCCGACAACATGAAGGCGGCGGCCAAATCCAGCGACCTCATCGTGGCCCGCTACTCGGGCCTGTGGGCGCGTGAGGGCGATACCTTCCTCAACGCCCAGGGCGGCCAGGAGCGCCGCGACGGTGACCGGCAGTGGCTGGAGCTGACCGACGTGCGCCTGTTCGAATTCGACGGGGAAGGGCGCCTGGCCTCGGTGGCCCGCGCGGCCAGCGCGGCGCATGACGGCGATGGCTGGCTGCTGCAGGGCGTGCGGCGGGTGTGGTTCGAGGAACGCTCGGTCTCCGAGACCGAGGTGATGGAGGAGCACTGGACCTCGCAGCTGGACGCCGCCGCGCTGGCCACGGCCGGCAACCTGTGGCGGCCGCGCTACCAGACCACTGCGGACCTGCGCAGCGGCATCGATTACCGCCAGCGCAACGGCCTGGATGCCAGCGAGTACGAGGAACATTACTGGGGCCGCTGGTTCTATCCGTTCAACGTGCTGGCGCTGTGCCTGGCGGCGATCCCGTTCGCGTTCGGCAGCCTGCGCAGCGGCGGGCAGGGCCGCAGGCTGTTCATCGGGGTGGTGTTCGGGCTCGGGTTCTGGCTGCTGCAGAACCAGTTTGTGCGCCTGGCGGGCGTGTACCAGTTCGATTTCCGCATCGCCTACCTGATCCCGCCGGTGCTGATGTTGACGATCTCGTTCCTGCTGTTCCGGCGCCGCAGCGGGTAGCCGCGGCGGCGCGGCTCAGTCGATGCCGAGCTTCTTGAGCTTGTAGCGCAGGGCGCGGAAAGTGATACCCAGCGCGGCGGCGGTGCGGGTCTTGTTGTAGCGGTTTTCCTGCAGCGCCTGCTGGATGGCGGCGCGCTCGATTTCCTCGATGTACGAGGGCAGCGCGCTGGACGCGGTGTCGTAGGGGCTGATGCGCGAGGGGTCCACGCCGTGGTCGGGGGCTGTCGCGGCCGGCCGCGGCTCGTGCCGGGGCAGCTGCAGGTCATCGACCTGGATGACGTCGCCGTCGGCCAGGGCCATGGCGCGTTCGAGGATGTTCTCCAGCTCGCGCACGTTGCCCGGGAAGCCGTATTCCTCCAGTGCCCGCGATGCCTCCAGCGACAGCTGGGGCACGCTGCGGTTCATCGCCGGGGCCAGGCGATGCAGGATGGCGGTGGACAGCAGCGGCAGGTCGCCGGTGCGCTCGCGCAGCGGCGGCACGTGCAGGCCGATCACGTTGATCCGGTAATACAGGTCGTGGCGGAAGCTGCCTTCCTCCACCAGCGCGGCCAGGTCCTTGTGGGTGGCCGAGAGGATGCGCACGTCCACGTCCACTTCGGCCTGGGCGCCGACCGGGCGCACTTTCTTTTCCTGGATCGCGCGCAGCAGCTTGACCTGCATCGACAGCGGCAGCTCGGCCACCTCGTCCAGAAACAGGGTGCCGTCATGGGCGCTCTGGAACAGGCCCGGCTTGTCGGCATGGGCGCCGGTGAAGCTGCCCTTGCGGTGGCCGAAGAACTCGCTTTCCATCAGCTCGTTGGGGATCGCGCCGCAGTTCACCGGCACGAACGGGCCGGCTGCGCGGGCGCCCTGGGCGTGGATGGTGCGGGCCACCAGTTCCTTGCCGGTGCCGGATTCACCGCTGATGTGCACGGGGGCCTGGCTGCGGGCCACCTTGGCGATGGTGCGGCGCAGGGTGATCATGGCTTCCGATTCGCCGAACAGCCGGTTGGCTTCTTCCTGCGGCTGCTGTTCCCGGTTCTGGGCCAGGTCCAGGGCCTGGCGGACCAGACCGCGCAGCATGTGCACGTCGACCGGCTTGCTGACGAAATCGAAGGCGCCCGCCTTGAGCGCTTCCACCGCGGCTTCCACGTTGCCGTAGGCGGTAATCATGGCCACCGGGGTGTCGGGAAAGCGGGCGCTGATCTCGTTCACCAGCTCCAGCCCGGATCCATCCGGCAGGCGCATATCGGTCAGGCACAGGTCGTAATGGCTGGTGCCCAGCAGCTGCCGGGCGGAGGCCAGGTTGGCGGCGGTATCGGTGCGCAGGCCCATGCGGCCCAGGGTCAGGACCAGCAGCTCGCGGATGTCGTGTTCGTCATCGACGATCAGAACGCTGCTGTTTTCGCTCATGGAAGGCCTGGGAATGCGGATTCAGCCTGTATTGTGCCTTGGGGCAGGACGAAAGTAACGGATGGCGGCGGGAAGTGACCTTTTCAGGGGACTTCCCGGAGGGTTGCCGGCGCTTACGCGTTCAGCAGCGGATTGCGGCCGGCCAGGGTGATCCGGAAGCAGGCGCCGCCGCCGGGCACGGAGATGTAGTCGAGGCTGGCGCCGTTGGACCGGCTCAGCTCGCGGGCGATGTAGAGGCCAAGGCCGGTGCCGTGCTCGGAGGTGGTGAAGAACGGGCGGCCCAGCTGGGCGGCGATGGCGTCCGGCACGCCCGGACCGCGGTCCAGCACTTCGATCACCGGGCGCCCGTCCCGCTCATCCACGGCGATGGTGACCCGGGCGACTTCGCCGGGCAGGCGGCCGTAGTTGATGGCGTTCTGCACCAGGATGGTGAGGATCTGCTGCAGGTGGCCGGGATCGAACACGCCGATCAGCGGTTTCGGCCGGGCACCCACCTGGAGCACGCCGTTATCGGGCGTCATGGTGCGGGAGAATTCGTCGACAAAGCGCCGCGAGAAAGCTACCAGCTCCAGCTGTTCGCCCATGGCGCGCTCGCGCCGGGCCAGGCCGAGCACGCTTTCCACGATGCCGTTGGTGCGCTGGCACTGCTGGTGGATGATCTCCAGCAGGCGGCGGTCGGCGTCGGGCAGGCTGGTGGATTCCTCCAGCAGCTGGACGGCGTAGTTGATCGCAGCCAGCGGATTGCGGATCTCGTGGGCGAGGCTGGCGGAGAACCGGCCCATGGTCGACAGGGTCAGCGATTCCGCGCGGCGCGAGACCAGCGAGGCGTCATCAAGGAACACCAGCACCGTGTCGCTCTCGTTGAGCAGCCGGGTGAAGCGCGGCTGCACCTCCAGCCGCTCGTTGCCATAGCCCATCGGGGTGTCGTCCAGGGTGCCATTGCGCAGCCAGGTATCGAGCCGCTCAGCGAGTTCGGGTGAGAGTTCGGCCAGCAGGCGGCCATCCAGGCCCTGCTCGGTTTCGCCATACAGTTGCACGGCCGCCTCGTTGGCCAGGCGTATGCGCCGGGTGGCGTCCACCATCAGCACCCCGGTGCGCATGCGGCGGATGATCAGCTCGTTGATCCCGGCCAGGCTCTCCGCCTCGACGCCGCGGCGGTCGGCCAGGTCCTGGCTGGTGCGCAGGCGCTCGCCCAGCAGAAAGGTCAGGGTGACCATGGCGAAGAAGCTGAAGGTGAACATCAGCAGCTCGGCCAGTGGGCGGTCGGCGGCGCTGCCATCCAGCCGCCCCCAGACGAATTCCACCATCAGCGCCGCCGCGGCCAGCGCGGCCACGGCCAGGCTGGCCTGCAGGCGCAGGAACAGCGCCGCCGCGCCGAGGTTGAACACCAGCATCAGGGCCACGCCCGGCCCGACCTCGGGAATGGCATGGGTGACCAGGAACGCGACGAGGATGTCGGTGCACACGCCCACCAGGGCGACCTCCGACATGCGGGTGTCGGTGCGCCGCGACCAGAAGAACAGCAGCACCGAGGCGGGCAGGTAGGCCAGGCAGGCGGCGGTGGCCAGGGCCGGATTGCGCGCCTCGCCGCTGAGCACCTCGCCCGGGCCGAACACCACCAGCGCCAGCAGGCTGGCCTCCAGCAGGCGGTAAAGGGCGAACAGGTACAGCTCGCGTCGCAGGACGCGCTGGGTGTAGGCGGGCGGGGCGAAAATCGAAGGCAAGCGATGCGGCCGTCAGGATCCTGCGGCCGAGTATAGGCGCGCCGGCAGGTGCCCTGGACAGCGCCTGGGAAGGGGAGTTTTGCCCGGGCCAGCCGCATCGGCGAGAATAGTGGACCGGCCGCGCGCGGCATGCGCGGTGCGGCGCCCCGGGTCCGTGCGGACCTCCGGGGCGCATTCCACCCCTCCCACGCATGGATCCCACATGAATTTCCACGAATACCAGGCTAAACAGCTGTTTGCCGACTACGGCATCGCAGTTCCCGCCGGGCGCGTCGCGCGCTCTCCCGAAGAGGCCGTCGAGGCCGCCAAGTCCATTCCCGGCGATCTGTGGGTGGTCAAGGCCCAGATCCACGCGGGCGGCCGCGGCAAGGCCGGCGGCGTGAAGCTCGCCAAAACCTATGACGAAGTGCGCGAGTACGCCAAGGGCATGCTCGGCACGAAGATGGCGACCTACCAGACCGCCGGCGTCGAGCTGCCGATCGACTCGGTGCTGATTTCCGAAGGTACCGACATCGCCAAGGAGCTGTACCTGTCGGTGCTGGTGGACCGTTCGACCCAGTCGGTCACCTTCATCGCTTCCAGCGAGGGTGGCATGGACATCGAGCAGGTGGCCGCCGAGACCCCCGAGAAGATCCAGACCCTCAACGTCAACTACATCCAGGGCCTGCAGGCGTACCAGTGCCGCGACCTGGGCTTTGCGCTGGGCCTGAACGCCAAGCAGGTGGGCCAGCTGTCGAAGATCATGCTGGGCCTGTTCAAGCTGTTCCACGAGAAGGACCTGGCCCTGGTTGAGCTCAACCCCCTGGCCATCCTCACCGACGGCAGCCTGGCCGTGCTCGACGGCAAGGTGGACTCGGATGACAACGCCGCTTACCGCCACCCGGACCTGGTCGCCATGCGCGACATCCGCCAGGAAGACGAGACCGAGGTGGCCGCCAGCCAGCACGACCTGAACTACGTGACCATGGACGGCAACATCGGCTGCATGGTCAACGGCGCGGGCCTGGCCATGGCCACGATGGACGTGATCCAGCTGGAAGGCGGCTCGCCGGCGAACTTCCTCGACGTGGGCGGCGGCGCCACCAAGGAGCGCGTGACCGAGGCGTTCAAGCTGATCCTGTCGTCGGATGACGTGAAGGCGATCTTCGTCAACATCTTCGGCGGCATCGTGCGCTGCGACATGATCGCCGAGGGCATCATCGCCGCGGTCAAGGAAGTGGACGTCAAGGTGCCGGTGGTGGTGCGCCTGGAAGGGACCAACGTGGACGCCGGCAAGGAGCTGCTGAAGAACTCCGGCCTGGCGATCACCCCTGCCGACGACATCAACGACGGTGCCCGCAAGGCCGTCGCCGCAGCCAAGGCTGCCTGACCCCACATCCAAGGATCGAATTGCAATGAGCGTCTTAGTCAATAAAAACACCAAGGTGATCGTGCAGGGCTTCACCGGCACGCAGGGCACCTTCCACGCCGAGCAGATGCTGGAGTACGGCACCAAGGTTGTCGGCGGCGTGACCCCGGGCAAGGGCGGTACCGAGCACCTGGGCCTGCCCGTGTTCAACACCGTGGCTGCCGCGGTCGAGGAAACCGGTGCCAACGCGTCGGTGATCTACGTGCCGCCGCCGTTCGCGGCCGATGCCATCCTGGAGGCGGCCGAAGCCGGCATCCAGGTGATCGTGTGCATCACCGAGGGCATCCCGGTGCTGGACATGCTGCGGGTCAAGCAGACCCTCAACCACACCTACCCGGACGCCGTGCTGGTGGGGCCGAACTGCCCCGGCATCATCACTCCGGGCGAGTGCAAGATCGGCATCATGCCGGGCCACATCCACCAGGCCGGCAAGGTGGCCATCGTGTCGCGTTCGGGCACGCTGACCTATGAAGCAGTGAAGCAGACCACCGACGCCGGCCTCGGCCAGTCGACGGTGATCGGCATCGGCGGCGACCCGATCCACGGCCTGAACTTCATCGACTGCCTGAAGCTGTTCCAGGACGACGAGCAGACCGAAGGCATCATCATGGTCGGCGAGATCGGCGGCAGCGCCGAGGAAGAAGCGGCCGAGTTCATTGCCGAGCACGTGACCAAGCCGGTGGTCGGCTTCATCGCCGGTGCCAGCGCCCCTCCGGGCAAGCGCATGGGCCACGCCGGTGCGATCGCCTCGGGCGGTTCGGGCACGGCGGAAGGCAAATTCGCTGCGCTGGAGAAGGCGGGCGTGACCACGGTCAAGTCGCCTGGCGACCTGGGCCCGGCGATTGCCAAGCTGCTGAAAGGCTGATCCACGCTGCCGTGCAATAGAGAAGGCCGCCCATTGGGCGGCCTTTTTCTATCTCGAGCTGCGGGTGTCGGGGAATCCCGCAGGTCGGCCTTATGCGGCCGACGCTCGTCGGCGCCCGTCGGGGGCGTAGCCCCGACCTACAGTTTGGCGGCCTTGCGCAGCTCGGTGGCGCGGTCGGTCTTCTCCCACGAGAACGCGGTTGCGGTTTCCGAGCGCTTTTCCACCTTGCCATTGACCGTCTCTTCCCAGCGGTAGG
>DXCY01000180.1 GCA_019115725.1 Candidatus Luteimonas excrementigallinarum | reverse complement strand
GTATCGACCACCGCATCCTCGAAGCCGCGGGCGATGTCGGCCCGGGTCTGGTCGCTCTGGTCGCTGTCCTTCCAGGCCAGCAGCACCTGGGTCTTGAGCCCGCTGAAGCTGAAATCCAGCCCCGGACGGTTGGTCATCGGCCGCGGGAAGCGGAACGCCCCCGGCGTGCCCGGCGCCTTGTCGGACTGCTCGGCCAGCCTGGCCAGCTGCGGTCCGCCCGGATAGGGCAGGCCCATCAGCTTGGCGGTCTTGTCGAAGGCTTCGCCCGCGGCGTCGTCCAGGGTTTCGCCCAGCAGCCGGTAGCGGCCGATCGCCTCCACCGCCACCAGCTGGGTATGCCCGCCCGACACCAGCAGGGCCACGAACGGCGGCTCCGGTGGGTCTTCCTCCATCAGCGGCGCCAGCAGATGGCCTTCCATGTGGTGCACGCCGAGTGCCGGCACCTCCAGCGCCCAGGCCAGCGCGCGCGCCACCCCGGCCCCCACCATCAGCGCACCCACCAGGCCCGGCCCGGCGGTGTAGGCCACGCCGTCCAGGTCTTCCACGCCCATGTCCGCATCGGCCAGGGTCTGGCGGATCAGCGGCAGCAGCTTGCGCACGTGGTCGCGGCTGGCCAGCTCGGGCACCACGCCGCCGTACTCGGCGTGCAGGGCAATCTGGCTGTACAGCGCCTGGGCGCGCAACCCGGCCGGCCCGCCAATGGCGGTGTCGTACACCGCCACGCCGGTTTCATCGCAGGAAGTTTCAATGCCGAGGACTCGCATACCCGATAGGATGGGGATCCCGGGGCCGCAAGTCACGCCCCGCACGCGCCCGGCGTACCGGCCCTTCAGCGGCCCTTCCGCCACGGCACCCGCACCCACACTTGCAGTGCCGCTGCAGGCGGAGCTATGATAGCGGGCTCGCCGTTGCAAACAGCCGGCGATTCCACCCCTGGAGATTCCATGCCCAGCGTCAAAGTCCGCGAAAACGAGCCGTTTGAGTTTGCCCTGCGTCGCTTCAAGCGCACCTGCGAAAAGGCCGGCGTCCTTGCCGAGACCCGCAAGCGCGAGTACTACGAGAAGCCGACCCAGGAGCGCAAGCGCAAGGCAGCGGCTGCCGTCAAGCGTCAGGCGCGTCGCGCCGCGCGTGACGTCACCAAGCGCCAGCGCCTGTACTGATTGACCGGCCGTCCGTGCCCCTGGCGCGGTGGCCAAGCTCGCTTCTACGGGAAGCCGGCACGCTCAGCGTCGCCGGCTTTTCTTCGTTCCGCCGCATTATCCCGGAGCCAACACCATGACCCTCAAGCAGACCCTGATCGATGACATGAAGGCCGCAATGAAAGGCGGCGACAAGCAGCGCCTGGGCGTGATCCGCCTGGTCAACGCGGCGATCAAGCAGAAGGAAGTGGACGAGCGCATCGAGCTGGATGATGAAGCCGTGGTGGCCGTGCTCGGCCGCATGCTCAAGCAGCGTCGCGACTCGGTGTCGCAGTACGAGGCCGCGAACCGGGAAGACCTGGCTGCGGTGGAGCGGGCCGAGATCGAGGTGATCGAAGGCTACCTGCCGGCGCAGATGGACGAGGCCGCGATCAGCGCCGAGATCGACGCCGCCGTGGCCGCCACCGGCGCCGCCGGCCCGGCCGACATGGGCAAGCTGATGGGCGCCCTGAAACCGAAGTTGGCCGGCAAGGCCGACATGGGCGTGGTCTCGCGCCTGGTCAAGCAGAAGCTGTCCAGCTGACCCTTCCATTGCCCCGGGGAATCACGATGCGCTGACGCGCTCGTGTCATCCTTGGGGCATGTCTGTGCTCGACAATCCGCGGCTCAAGCGATGGATCGCCAAGGTGCAGGAAAGCCTGCCCTATGCCCTGGTCCAGCGTTTTGTTGAATGCGACCTGCTGACCCAGGCCGCTTCGCTCGCATTTTTCGCCCTGATCTCGCTGGCGCCGCTGCTGGTGCTGCTGCTGTGGCTGACCGCCTCGCTGTATCCGGAGGCCCAGGACGCACTGATCAACCAGATCGGCGTGCTGGCCGGGCCGCAGGCCGAAACGGTGGCCAATACCGTCATCCGCAACGCCAGCGACCAGCCCGATATCGGCAGCTTCGCCGGGCTGTGGAGCACGGCGCTGCTGTTTGTCGGCGCCACCGTGGTGTTCGCGCGCCTGCAGACCACCCTCAACCTGATCTTCCACACCAGTGACAAGGCGCTCGGCGGCCTGATGGCCTGGCTGCGCAAGCGGGTGTTCTCGGTCGGCGTGGTGTTCTCGCTCGGCTTTCTGATCATCATTTCCACCCTTGCCGGCACCGCCGTGGAACTGGCCTTCCACGATGTACCGGTGCTGCTGCCGGTGGCCGGCAACGCGGTGATGATGCTGGTCTACACCTGCGCCTTCGCCCTGCTCTATCACTACCTGCCCGACCGCCGGGTGCACTGGAAACAGGCGTTCCTGGGCGGGCTGATCACCTCGGGCCTGTTCCTGGTCGGGCGCTGGGCGATTGCCATGTACCTGGCCCAGGCCGCGCCCGGCAGCGCCTACGGTTCGGCCGGCGCGCTGGTGATCCTGCTGATGTGGACCTACTACGCGGCGATGATCTTCTTCGGCGGCGCGATGATCACCGCGGTGATCGACGAACGCTCGCGCGAGCGCGCCGCCCGGCGCCACGCCACCCCGGTGGACGACCCGCGCCTGTTGCCCGTGGCCGTGCCGCCCGCCGACGCGGTGTCGGGCACTGCGCCGGACACCGCGCCCGACCCGGCCGACGCCAGCCCACCGCCGCGGCCATGAACCCGACCGGCGTGGCATCCTAGCGGGGTATGTCCCGCATTCCCGACGCCTTCATCGACGACCTCATTGCCCGCACCGACATCGTCGAGGTGGTCAACGCGCGCGTGCCGCTCAAGCGCCAGGGCCGGGAGTACGCCGCCTGCTGCCCCTTCCACGACGAGCGCTCGCCCTCGTTCACGGTGTCGCCGGTCAAGCAGTTCTACCACTGCTTCGGCTGCGGCGCGCATGGCACCGCGATCGGCTTTCTGATGGAGTACGACCGGCTGGAATTCCTCGACGCGATCGAGGAGCTGGCCCGCATCGCCGGCATGGAGGTGCCGCGCGAAACCCGCCAGAACAACCGCGACGGCGATATCGACGCCATGTTCGGCGCGCTGGAATCGGCACGCAATTTCTACCGCCGCGAACTGGCCGGCAGCGCCACCGCCCGCGCCTACCTGGACAACCGCGGCATGGACGAGGCCGTGCGCGAACAGTTCGGTATCGGCTACGCGCCGGAAGGCTTTTCCGCGCTCAAGGACCGGCTGGGCACGGATGAGCGCCGCCTGCGGCTGCTGGAAAAGACCGGCATGCTCAGCCGCAACGACCGCGGCCACGTGTACGACAAATTCCGCGACCGGGTGATGTTTCCCATCGCCGACCGGCGCGGGCGCACCATCGCCTTCGGCGGCCGGGTGATGGGCAAGGATGACGGCCCGAAATACCTCAACTCGCCCGAAACCCCGCTGTTCCACAAGGGCCGCGAGCTGTACGGCCTGTGGCAGGCCCGTCAGGCCAACCGCGAGCTCACCCGGCTGATCGTGGTCGAGGGCTATATGGACGTGATCGCCCTGTTCCAGCACGGCATCACCCAGGCGGTGGCCACGCTGGGCACCGCCACCACGCCCGATCATGCCGAGCTGCTGTTCCGCAGCGCGCCGGACGTGTATTTCTGCTTCGACGGCGACGCCGCCGGGCGCCGGGCCGCGGTGAAGGCAATGGAATCGGTGCTGCCGCGCATGCGCGACGGGCGCCAGGCGTTCTTCCTGTTCGTGCCCGAGGGCGAGGATCCGGATTCGCTGGTCCGTGCCGAGGGCGCGGACGGTTTCGACGCCCGCCTGGCCCGGGCCACGCCGCTGTCGGAATTCTTCTTCGACAGCGTGGGCGAAGACATCAACCTGGGCACGCTGGACGGCAAGGCCCGGCTGGCCGAGCGCGCCGCGCCGCAGCTGGCGAAGATTCCCGATGGCGCCTTCGCCGACCTGATGCGCCAGCGGCTGACCGAACTCACCGGCGTCGGCGCCCGCCCCCAGGCCGCCGCATCCCCGCCGCCACGGCCCACCGGCCGGCCCGGCAGTGCCCCGCGGCGCAGCCTGGTGCGCACCGCCATCATCCTGCTGCTGCACCGCCCGACGCTGGCGCTGGACCTGCCGGAGTCCTACCGCTTCACCGCCCTGCGCCAGCCCGGCATCCCGCTGCTGACCGAGCTGCTGGCCGTGGTGCACGGCCGCCCGGATATCACCACCGGCGCCCTGATCGAACACTTCAGCGGCCGCGACGAGGCCGACGCCCTGCAGAAGCTGGCCACCATCAGCCTGCCCGGCGAAGAAGACGCCTGGCGGGCCGAATTCCTCGACATCATTGCCCGCCTGGACCGCCAGACCCTGGACCAGCGGGTGGAGGAGCTGCTGGAACGGATTGCCGGCGGCGGTTTCAGCGCCCTGTCGGCCGCGGAGAAGGACGAACTGCGGCAGCTGCAGGCGGCGCGTCGCTCGCCCTGAGCCGCCGCCATCACCTTGATGAATAGCGGTTGCGGGCGCCGGCTGGCATCATCCCGGCCCCACCCGAAGTCCCGTACGCCGCATGTCCTCTCCCCTGCTTGATTCCGCCCAGCGCTACGGCCTGGTTTCCCGCTTTTTCCACTGGGCCATGGTGGCCACGCTGGCCTGGCAGTTCACCGGCATGGCGCTGAAGATCACCGTGGGCCGCGAGAACGCCATCGCCGCCTTCATCATGGGCACGCACAAGCCCGTCGGCGCCCTGCTGATGCTGCTGGTGCTGCTGCGCGCCGCCTGGGCCCTGCTGCAATGGCGCCGCCGCCCGCGCCAGCCGCGCAGCCTGCTGGGCCGCGCCGCCACCGCCGGCCACGCGGTGCTGTATGCGCTGATGCTCTACATCCCGCTGGTGGCGCTGATGCGCGATTACGGCCGCGGCCGCGGATTCTCGCCGTTCGGCATCCCGCTGTTCCCGGAAACCGGGCAGCAGGTGGACTGGCTGATGGCCCCGGCCAGCGCCTCCCACGGCCTGATGGGCTGGGTGCTGCTGGCCCTGATCGCCGGCCATATCCTGATGGTGCTCGTGCACCAGGCGTTCCTGCGCGACGGCACCGCCGCCCGCATGGCCGGCCGCCTCTCGCGCCGCTGACCACCCCGCGCGCACCTGCCGCCCGGCCTTGGCGCCGGGCGGTCCTCGGGTAAACCCCAATACCCGGCGTTATGCGGCATCGATAAGCTTCCCGGCACCGGCTACGGCCCCGTTTCCGCGTGCCCCGATGACCATCAACGCGCCCCGCTCCGACTTCTCCCTGTCCGATTGGGTCCACAGCGCCCTGCAGCGCTTCCGTGACACGGACGCCCCGACGCAGGATTTCGGCCCGCAGATCACCGGCGCCAACGGGCGCGATGTGACCTTTGAACACGATCCGGCCAGCACCCGCGTCAGCGACGAATCCAGCGCTGGCCAGCGCACCACCTGGACCGGCAGCACCGAGGTCACGGTGAGCACGCCGGGGCAGGACAGCGGGCCCATCCAGGTCAACTACCACGCCAACGCCATCCGCGCCCAGGCCACGCCCGAGGCCATGCAGGCGCTCAACCCGATGGATCCGGATACCTGGCCGCCCGGCACCAGCGTGGAGCTGCGCGGCGGCGATTTCGAAGGCACGCCGTTCCAGGCCACGTTCGAGAACCTGGCCGATATCAACGGCATCGCCGACATCAGCGATGTGCGCCTGGTGATCACCAAGAGCACCATCACCAAGGCCACGCCGACGCCGGAGCTGCGGATCATGTCGGGCCCGTCGCACGTGTTCGATGCGCCGTTTGAAACCGGCCCCGGCTCTCCGGCGACCAGCCGCGAAGACTTCGGCATCCACACCCTGATCCAGCGCGATCCCACCGCGTCCGACCAGCGCGCCGCACTCAACCACCTGCTGGTCACCGGCACACAGCCCGACGGCACCGTGGGCGTGAGCGAAACCGTCACCTCCGACACCATCAACGGCCTGATCACCGATGTGGCCAGCGGCGAGGTCAACGACATCACCTGGACCTTCGATGGCGAAGGCCGCCCGGTGCACGCCGAAGGCACCCTCACCTGGACCCCGGGCAGCGGCCGCCATCGCGACACCGACCGCACCGAAGGCACCGCCCAGAGCGATTTCCGCAAGGACAACAACCTCGACAGCACCCACCACACCGGCCACATCTTTGCCTACCGCTTCGTCCACGGGCACGGGCCGGTGAACATGTTCCCGCAGCAGGCCAACTTCAACACCGGCCCCTATGCGCGCATGGAACAGGAGTGGGCCGACTGGCTGGACCACGGCATGGATGTGGACATCCGCGTTGAGCTGGCCCCGGCCGGCGCCGAGCGGCCCGAGCAGGTGATCGTGGATTACACCGTGACCGACCCGGAAACCGGCGCCGTGGTGTACGACCCGCAGACCATCCTGTTCGACAACGAGGCCGGGCAGCACTTCAGCAACATCCGGCCGGCGCAGATGGACGGCATGATCCGCGGCACGGCCTGATATCCTCGCCCCCATGGACAGCAGCAACGCCCTGATCATGCAGATCGGCCAGGAGATCGTGAGCGATCCCGCGGTCGATGCCGAGCCCTGGGACGGCTACGCCCTCATCGCCTCCTACACCGGCCCCGGCCTGCGGATCAGCGGCTTCCGCTACCGCGACGGCCAGCCGCCGCAGGCCGCCACTCCGCAGTCGCGCGAACTGGGCGGCCACATCGAAGCCCTGCGCGATGCCACCCGGGTGGACGGCAAGGACCCGTGGCGCACCTGCGTGATCCGCATCAACAGCGCCACCGGCAAGATCGGCGTGGACTTCGCCTACGAAGGCGCCGACCAGTGGGATATCACCCCGGCCACCTTGGCCGAGGTGTCGGAGCGCGCGCGACCGGGCTGAGCCCGCACAGTTCTCGCGCTGCGGCGGGGCATCATCCAGCGGCGGGCTCGGGCCCCAGCCACTTGTACATCACGTGCGCATCCACCAGCCCGGCCTGCGGATGGCGGAACGCGCGCGGCAGCGTGCCGACGATCTCATATCCCAGCCGCTGCCACAGCCGCACCGCCCCGGTATTGGTGGACACCACGAAATTGAACTGCATGGCCAGGTAGCCACGCGCGCGCGCCTGGTCCTGCGAGTGCTCGCACATCAGCGTGGCCACGCCGCCGCCGCGTGCGGCCTCGGCCACCACGTAGCCGCAGTTGCACACATGCGCAGCGTTGCCCTGCTGGTTCGGGCGCAGGTAATAGGTGCCGATCACCTGGCCGGCGTCGTCGCAGGCCACGAAGGTCGCCTCCGGACGCGCAATCCACAGCGCGTGGATTTCCTCTTCCGTGGCCCCCGGGGGATAGGTGTAGGTGTCGCCGCGGCGGAACACCGCCTGCAGGATCGGCCACAGCTGCGGCCAGTCGGCCGGCTGGAACGCACGAATGGAAACCGTCATCGAAGCTCTTTTGTTGATACCGGCGGAGTACTGTCAGCCAAGTCGAGCGGGCACGCCATATGCAGCGTGTCATCCACCGTGGCTTCCACCACAAAACCCCGCCGCAGATAGAGATTGCGCGCCGGGTTGTCCGCATACACCCGCAGCACCACCCGATGGAAACCGCGTTCCCGCGCCAGCGCCTTCGCCCGCTCCACCGCCCAGCTGCCGATGCCGCGTCCCTGCTGTCCTGGCAGCAGCTGCAGATCGCGGATCGCCAGCGCATCGCCTTCGGCCAGCAGTCGCAGCAGTCCCACCACCTCGCCGCCTGCCAGCACCATCAGGTTTTCGAACTGAAGCCAGCTCGCCTGGAAGCGCTGCGGGTCCCAATCAATCCCACGTGCCCGGTGATAGACCGCCATGTTGGCGCGGCTGAGCGACTCGCAGAACGCGGCGTCTTTCCCGATGGCGGTGCGGAGCGAGAGGTTCAAACCGTCAAACCTCCATCAACCGCATTGCATTGCTTCCAGGCAGATCACGGCGCCTTGTCCAGATCCTGGATGTCACCCGCGTCCCTCGGCACGGCCGACTGCTGGTCCTTGGGCAGGACAGACGGGGTCAGCACCGACGCGGTGTCGGTCGTGGTGGAGACGGTGAGGAAGGTTAGGTGGGCTTCGTAGCGTTCCAGCACGTCGTCGATCACCTGCTGCTTCGTCAGTCCCATCAGGTCGTAGCCGCCGGACCCGGTCTGGGTGAAGACTTCCAGCCGGTAGTAGACATCGGTTTCGCGCGACATGCGGCCGCTGAACATCGGCACCGGCGCCTCGACCACCGCGACCTGGTAATGGAAGGCGCGGAACTCACCCATCGCCACCCGCAGCACCGGCTCCTCGATGCCATGGTCGTCAGGCATCGTGGTCTGCTCCACGTCGTATCCCTGGTTGCGGAACTCCACGGCGAGGTCATCGAGCGCCGGGCGCACGGTGCGATCGAGGAACTGGGTGACCTGGCGCAGCGTCGGGAACGCGCGCACCTGCTCCAGGCGCTGCTTCCACGACCGCTCGGGCACGTGGCCGCCGATCGGCGCGATGGAACGCCGGTGCAGCACCTGGCCCTCGTGTTCGGCAGCGGGCGGAGTGCCGTCGATGCCCGTGCCGCACTTCCAGCACAGGGCGTAGCCTTCTTCGAGGGTTTCGCCGCAGTGACTGCAGATCTTCGTCGTCATGCACGTTCCGTGTGATGTACCGGGTCAGTCAGTGTAGCGAAACCCGAGCCTGGCCCATTCCGAAAGATCTCCCGCCACCTGCAGGAAGCAATCCTCAGTCATTACACCGTGGTCAACCAGAAAAACTCCGGAAGGGGACAGCGTTGGGGAAACCATGACTGCCCTGCCGCCTCCGTCATCTCCAATCGTGATCCAGCCGGGACAATACTGCCTGGTTTCATAGCACTCGTTGCGCTCACGAAGGTCAGCGGGTGCATAGATGACGCACTGCTCCCCGACAAACGAGCCGCCATATTCCTCTATGAATACGGCAAGGGCGCTCGCGATGGGCGAGCCGAGCCATTGCTCAAACGCTTCGATGTGCTCGCTTTCACTCATTATCTGGAGGTCCTGGAAGCTCGGGGTGGTTCAGCGCAGCTCGAACGAGCTTCGGCTTGAACACCATGTCAGGCCCCGCGCAAGAATATCCACCTGAAGCCTATGATCCCTGCCCCGATGGCCGCCGAGATCACTAGCGCCACCGCAGCGTATGCCAGGAAAGGCGCCACATACGGCGAACCAGGAATGCCAGAGTGGATTGAGCTGGCTACAAAAAAGAGTATTGGAGTGGCAAAAGCGCTAACTGCCAACGCCAGCACGTAGCGACGCAGCTGCAAGTGGGCAAGAACGGCAACAGTGGCCGCTATCGCCAGTAGTACCCACATCCCAGTGGGAGGCGAATCCAAAGCCATTTCGAGACCTCCTTATTGGGGCCTAACGCCGGAATTAAGCCGTGCCGCGAAGCGGCATCAGCTTGAATGAATTGTTAGGTTCGACCCTCATTACTTTGGCGAGAACTGCTCAAATACCTGTTGGCCTGTCAGCTTTTCCGTTTGGTTCTTAAGTTCGTAGTAGCCAGGCTTCTCGTCAATGAAGATCTCGCTGGTCAAAACAAACTCTCGGTCTTGGAAGATGCCTGCTGGAAGGATGTATTCGTTTCCCGTCACAACGATGTAAGAGTCCATCGCTATAATGTGGTTTACCGCAGCCCCGAGGGTGAGGTGGTAGAGACATTTTTCGATACGGATGATTTTAATGTCTATCCTTGGAAAAACCGACCAAAATATCCTGCGTTAAATCAGCGTTTTACGCTGAAGTATTTACCACGCCTGCCGCAATATATCATTATTATGACGGACCTTGAAGCCGAGCATTGTCAGGAGCTCAAAATGAAGTTGGCAGAAGCTGAGCGTAAATTGAGTTTTGAAGCGACAAATACTGAATTTATAAAGCAGGTGGAAGATTATCAAAATCAGGTGCGAGCACATTGCTCTAAGTAATCTGTTTGACTTGAGCATTATGTTGCCCATGAATTTTATAAAAGCTTTTTATGACATTCAGCCTGCCTTTTGGTTTATGGCGTGTTTTATCGTTTTGGTAAGTTATCTGAGTTTCCTGGACCGTCGCTTTGTTAATAAAGCGGTACCGGTTGACGGTGAGGTCATCAGCTATGAAACCATCAAGGATGAGTCGTCAACTTTGTATGAAGCCAAAATTCGTTATGTGTTTCAAGGTCAAACCTACTATCAAGCCTCAAAAGCGCGCAGTGCCGCAAAAATATACAAAATTGGTCAGCGCGTAGAGCTACTGGTGAATCCGGAGCAACCGCGTGAAATACGTCTTCAAGGTAGGGTGTCAGAAAGTCCTCTAAGGCTTTTTTTAACTGTCATGAAAGTTTGTATGTGGTTTTGTGTATTTATATTTTTTGCTGCGTATATTTCAAGACTGACTCACTATATGTAAGATATGGTCCTGGTCAAGAGAGATGCTTATTTTGTCATTCTTAGTGTCAGTCGTTGTTTTTTTAATTAAGCAGATTTGGCCTTTTATAATCCTTGGTTTGGCTATAGGTTTTTGGGCGACAGGGCGTTTTCGGAAGATGTCAACCTCATTTGAGCCACTTTTCAAATAATTAAGTTTGAATCGCCCCGTGTTTCGTAGACACCTTGCAGCCATAATCCACGGCAGCAGCAGGAGTGTCCATGAGCAGCAAGCGATACACGGAAGAGTTCAGGATTGAAGCGGTCCGGCAGATCACCGATCGCGGCCACCCGGTGGCGGAGGTTGCCGCCCGGCTGGGTGTGTCCGTCCACAGCCTCTACACCTGGCGCAAGCGTTACGCCAAGTCGGGCCCGGCCCAAGCAGCGGCGGACGACCAGGCGGCGGAGCTGCGCCGGGTCAAGTCGGAGCTGCGCCGGGTCACGGAGGAGCGCGACATATTAAAAAAAGCCGCGGCGTACTTTGCCAAGCAGTCCGGGTGAAGTACGCCTTCATGCGCAAACACGAGCAGGAATTTCGGGTGCGCAGCATGTGCCGGGTCCTGGACTTGCACCCCAGTGGCTACTACGCGTGGCGTCGCGCACCGCTATCGGCGCGGGCCAAAGAGGACAAGCGCATCCTGGGCCTGATCAAACAGTCCTGGTTGGAGAGCGGAACCGTCTACGGCTACCGCAAGGTCACCCGGGATTTGCATGATCTTGGAGAGGTCTGCGGCAAGCACCGCGTCGCGCGACTGATGCGCGACGAGGGCCTCAGGGCGCAGGTAGGTTATTCCCGCCGCCCCGGCATGCGGGGTGGCAAGCCGGCCGTCGTGGCCCACAACCACCTGGCGCGGCAATTCGACCCAGTCGCTGCCAACCGCGCCTGGGTCACCGACATCACTTATATCCGCACGCACGAAGGGTGGCTGTACCTAGCGGCAGTGATGGACCTGTTCTCCCGGAAGATCATTGGCTGGGCCATGGGATCGACCATGCACACTGACCTGGTGTTGCAGGCATTGGTGATGGCGGTATGGCGGCGCAAGCCGCCGGCCGGCGTGCTCGTGCATTCCGACCAGGGAACGCAGTACACCGGACACGACTGGCAGGACTTCCTGAAGGCGCACGGTCTGGTCAGCAGCATGAGCCGACGTGGCAACTGCCATGACAACGCGGTCGCCGAGAGCTTCTTCCAGCTCCTCAAGCGCGAGCGCATCAAGCGCCGGATCTACCCGACCCGCGAGGATGCCAAGTCGGATGTCTTCCACTACATCGAGATGTTCTACAACCCACGCAGGCAGCACGGCCACAACAACGGGCTGTCTCCGGTAGAGTTCGAAAGGCGGCAATCAATTTGAG
>DXCY01000179.1 GCA_019115725.1 Candidatus Luteimonas excrementigallinarum | reverse complement strand
CACCATATCCAGCTCCAGCACTTCCACGCCCAGATCCACCGCGTGCTGGAACGCCGGCAGGGTGTTTTCCGGCCGGTGCATGGCGCCGCCGCGATGGGCGGCGATCTGCGGACGCTTGGCATGGCCGGGGGCATCGGACTGCGCCTGCACGCCCGATGGCAGGGCCATCAGCAGCGCGGTGGCGAGGATCAGGGGCTTGTACATGGCTGGGTTCTCCGCGAATCACAGCCGGGCGCACGCGCGCGTCCGGCATTGTCGAAACCGGCCATGGTCCGGGGCGAATGCTGCGGGGGTATGACGATCGTGGAAAGGACGCGCGCGATTCCCGCGCGCGTGCCGCACACCTACCCGTCGGAGACGATGTTGCCGTCGACCAGGGTCACGGTGCGGTCGCACTGTTCCGACAGGCGCGGGTCGTGGGTCACCACCAGCACCGCGCAGCCGAAGCGGGTGTTGAAGCGGCGCAGCAGGTCGAACACCTCGGCGGCGGTTTTCGTGTCGAGGTTGCCGGTGGGCTCGTCGGCCAGCAGCAGAGAAGGTCGGGTGACCAGGGCGCGGGCGATGGCGACCCGCTGCTGCTGCCCGCCGGAGAGCTGGTCGGGCCGGCGATCGGCGTATTTTTCCAGCCCCACCTCGGCCAGCAGGCCGCGGGCGATGTCGGTCACCTCCCGATCGGGGCGGCCATTGGCCACCATCCACGGCATCAGCACGTTCTCCAGCGCGGTGAACGCGCCGATCAGGTGATGGAACTGGAACACGAAGCCGATGTGCTGGCCGCGCAGCGCGGTGCGCGCTTCGTCGTCCATGCTGCGGGTCGGCCGGCCCTGCAGGTAGAGCTCGCCATCAGTGGGCGAATCAAGCAGGCCGATCAGGTTCAGCAGCGTGCTCTTGCCCGAGCCGGAAGGGCCTACCAGGGCGGCGAAATCGGCGCTGTCCAGGCGCAGGTCGATGCCGTGCAGCACCTCAACCTCGTTGGGCCGGCCGATGTTGTAGGACTTGCGCAGCCCTTCCAGGCGCAGCACTTCGCCGGCGTCAGCCACGGATCGCCTCCACCGGATCGAGCCTGGAGGCGCGCGAGGCCGGCACCATCGCCGCGCCGATACCGGCCAGCGTGGCCAGGGCCATGGCCGCGGGCACCAGCGTCGGCGGCAGCGGCGCGTTGAACAACCCCGGCCCGAAGTTGTTGAACATCCACACCATGCCCAGCCCCGCCAGCGCACCCAGCGCCGAGCCGGCCAGGCCCAGCACCGCGCCCTGCACCAGGAACACCTGCAGCATCTGCCGCCGCCGCGTGCCCATCGCCCTGAGGATGCCGATCTCACGCGTGCGCTGGGCCACGCTGACCGCGAGCACGCTGGCGATACCGAGCGCCACGGAAATGGCGACGAAGAAGCTGATCATCTGCGTGGACATACTCTGCGAGCGCAGCGCGTTCATGAGCTGGGCATTGGTCTGCATCCAGCTCTCGGCCTGCAGCCCGGTGAGGCCGGCCACGCGCGCAGCCATGCGATCGGCGCCGAACAGGTCCTCCACGGTCATGTCGATCACCGTCACCCCGCCCGGCAGGGCCAGCAGCGACTGCGCCTGCTTGAGGTCCAGATACACGTAGCGGGCGTCCAGCTCGCGCACGCCGAGCTCGAAGATGCCGGCCACGTTGACCACCGCGTCGCGGCCGTCGCCGGCATCCAGGCGCAGCTTGCCGCCCAGGCGCAGGCCAAGATCCTCGGCCAGCTTGCGGCCGATCACCGCGTTGCCCGAGCCGATCTCCAGCCGGCCTTCCACCATGTTGTCATCCAGCGGGATCACCTGCAGGTAGCGGGTCAGGTCCACGCCCACCAGCGCCACCGACTCCACCGCCTCGGCGCGGCGACCGAAGGCCGGGCCGGAGACCACCGGCGACACGGCGCGCACGCCGGGCAGGCGGTCGAGCACGTCCTGCACCTGCAGCCAGTTGTCGATCGGGCGCAGCGCCTGCGGGCGCGGATCTTCCAGCATGAAGTGAAGCGTGCCCGGCGCTGCGGGTGCGGCGAGGTTCACTTCGCGCGGAGCCTCCACACGCACGTGCGACTGCGTGCCCAGGGTGCGGTCGATGATGTTGTCCTGCAGCCCGGAGATCAGCGCGGTCACGAACACGATCACCGCCACGCCCACCGCAATGCCGAACAGGATCAGCAGCGTCTGCGCCCGCCCCTGGCGCAGGAAGCGCATGGCAATGGTGGATTCGATCCACACGGCTCAGTCGAGGGCCACCGGCAGTTCGCCGCGGGTGGCGCTGCCGGGGTCGGGCAGGGGCTCGCCACGGATGCGGGCGCGGCTGCCATCGGCTGGTATCGCCGCCGGATCCAGCGCACCCGCGGCAACCACTTCATCGCCTTCCTCCAGCCCTGCCAGCACTTCGCTCATCGCCAGGCCGCGCAGGCCCAGGCGCACCTCTTCGCGCTGCAGGCGGCTGCCGCGCAGCACCAGCACCGCGGCGCGGTCGGACCCGGAACTGGCGCCGATGAGCGCATCGTTGGGCACCGCCAGGGCCTGGTCACGACGGCC
>DXCY01000178.1 GCA_019115725.1 Candidatus Luteimonas excrementigallinarum | reverse complement strand
TACGCGGCGCGGGTGCCGCCGGATGAGCTGCCGCTGACCCTGCCCGATCTGCGCTCGCGGCTGGGGCAGTGCACGCGGATCCGCGTGGACGTGCTGGATGATGAAGGCCGGCGCCAGGTGCTGCGGGTCCGTGCCGACCGGCGCGGCTTGCAGATTGACGAGGCTGCGATCGACTGGCTGCTGCGCCGGGTGGAACGTGATCTGGGCAGCCTGACCGGGCTGCTGGACCGCCTGGATCGTGAATCACTCGCTGCCCAGCGGCGGATCACCGTGCCGTTCCTGCGCGAGCTGATGTCGGCGTCGCAGCTTCAGTAGCCCGTCGGGGCCAGTGACTGGTCCAGTTCAGCCAGCCGTTCCGGCGTGCCGACATCGGTCCAGCGTCCAGCGTGGTGTTCGCCGGTGACCTGGCCGTCGGCAATTGCCGCGCGCAGCAGCGGAGCCAGCTTGAATCGCGGTGGCTTGCGCTCGGCACCGGGGGCATCGCCGATGATCCGGCGCCAGTCGTCGAACAGCGAGGCGCGGTACACGCCGATGCCGGAGAAGGTCAGCCGCCGGTCGCCTTCGTTGCGCAGGATCCCGTTCGGGCACAGGCCGAAATCTCCGCCCGGGTGATGTTCCGGGTTGTCGACCAGCACCAGATGGGCATCGCCGCGCGGCTGCGGTGGCAGCTGCTGGAAGTCGTAGTCGGTCCAGACATCCCCGTTGACGGCGATGAACGGTGCATTCCCGAGCCGGGCCAGCGCGTGCCACATGCCGCCGCCGGTCTCCAGCGGCACCTCGCCCTCGTGCGAGTAGTGGATCGACAGCCCCCAGCGGCTGCCGTCGCCCAGCATCGCGGGAAACTGCGATGCCAGCCACGAGATGTTGATCACCACTTCCTGCACCCCGGCCGCGGCCAGTCGTTCCAGGTGCCAGGCGATCAGCGGCTTGCCGGCCACCGGCAGCAGCGGTTTAGGCGTGGTATCGGTCAGCGGGCGCATGCACTCGCCCAGACCGGCAGCGAAGATGAGCGCCTTCATGGACGCGGCTCGCGGACCGGCGGGTGGACGCAAACGAAGCTGAACTGGAGCGGCATGGCGAGGCAGGACGGCGGCGGGAGACGGGGCACAGGGTAAACTCAAGGCTCTGTCCCAGGCGAGTTGGCGATGTCGAATCTGCAGGTGGTGTTGCTCTCAGGTGGTTCCGGAACCCGGCTGTGGCCGCTGTCGCGCAAAGCCTACCCAAAGCAGTTCCTGGCGCTGGCCGGCGAGGCCACCATGCTGCAGGACACCTGGCAGCGCGTGGCGCCGCTGGCCGGATCGGCACCGATCGTGGTGGCCAACGAGGAACACCGTTTCCTGGCCGCCGAGCAGCTGCGCCTGGTGGGTGTAGAGGGCGCGGCGATCGTGCTGGAGCCGGTGGGACGCAACACCGCCCCGGCGATTGCCGCCGCCGCCCTGCAGGCCGTCGCCGACGGCGGGGATCCGCTGCTGCTGGTGTTGCCTTCCGACCACGTGGTGCGGAATCCCGGGGCTTTCCAGGCCGCCGTGCGCGAAGCCATGCCGGCCGCTGAGGCGGGGGCGCTGGTCACTTTCGGCATTGTTCCCGAAGCGCCGGAAACCGGCTTCGGCTACATCCAGGCGGAGGCGGCACCGGCTGCGGGCGTGCGCGACGTGCTGCGCTTCGTGGAAAAGCCCGATGCGCAGACTGCACGCGGGTACCTGGAAGAGGGCGGCTACTACTGGAACAGCGGCATGTTCCTGTTCCGTGCCACGCGCTACCTGGAGGAGCTGGAGAAATTCCAGCCGGAGATGGTGGCGGCCGTGCGCAAGGCGTTCGAAGGGGCGGCCCGTGATGGTGACTTCATCCGCCTGGACCGGGATGCGTTCGCCGCATCGCCGGCGGATTCGATCGACTACGCGGTGATGGAAAAGACCGCCGGGGCCCGGGTGCTGCCGGTGGATATCGGCTGGAACGATGTCGGCTCGTGGTCGGCGCTGTGGGAAGTGAGCGAGCAGGACGGCGACGGCAACGCCTACCACGGTGACGTGATCGCCGTGGACAGCCGCAACAGCTACGCCTATTCGCGTCGACTGGTGGCCATGGTCGGCGTGGATGATCTGGTAGTGGTGGAAACCGACGACGCCGTGCTGGTGGCGCACAAGGACAAGGTGCAGCAGGTGAAGGACGTGGTGGCCAGGCTCCAGGCCGGCGATCGCAGCCATGCCGTGCTGCACCGTGAGGTGCACCGGCCCTGGGGCAGCTACGACTCGATCGACCAGGACGACGGCTTCCAGGTGAAGCGGATCAAGGTCAAGCCGGGCGGCCGGCTGTCGCTGCAGTCACACAGGCACCGCGCCGAGCACTGGATTGTGGTGCGCGGCACTGCGCGGGTCACCCGCGACAACGACGTGTTCGAGCTGCACGCCAACCAGTCCACCTATATCCCGCTGGGGGCAAAGCACCGGCTGGAAAACCCGGGCACCGACATGCTGGAACTGATCGAGGTGCAGTCCGGCGATTACCTGGGCGAGGACGATATCGTCCGCTACGAGGATGTATACGGGCGCTCCTAGGAGCGCGCCATGCGCGTGAAGCCGCGTGAAGGCATGATCCCGGGCGCGGCTGATTCCGTCGCCCGGGCAGCTGCAGGCTAGCGCCGGAACAGCTGCGCCACGCCGAGGATGATCACCGAGCCGAGCAGGGCGCCGAGGAACCCGGCGGCTTCACCGGCCGCGTACCAGCTCATTTCCCGGCCCAGCCAGGTGGCCAGCAGGGCGCCGGCGATACCCAGCAGCGAGGTCAGGATGATGCCCAGCCGGCGCCGCCCGGGAGTGATCAGGCGGGCGATGATGCCGACGATCAAACCCAGCACGATGATGTAGAGCCAGCTGGTGCTGCCAAACGGTGGAGGCATGTCCGGTTCCCCTCGGGTGTTGGTGCGTTGATGCAGGCGCGGCGACCGGCTCGGGCCGGCCGCCGCGGTTCTGGATGCAGCGGTGACGGGACGCCGTGATCAGCGCGTGGTTTCGCCGCGCGCGCTGGCGTGATGGTGCTCGGCCAGCACCTTGGCCACGCAGGCGGTCACCTTCTTGACCATGTCGATGTGCAGGAACTCGTTCGGCCCGTGGGCGTTGGAGTGCGGGCCCAGCACGCCGGTGATCAGGAACTGCGCGCCGGGGAACTTCTCGCCCAGCAGGCCCATGAACGGGATCGAGCCGCCTTCGCCCATGTGGACCGCGGGTTTGCCGAAGAATTCGCGGCTGCCTTCATCCAGGGCCTTGCCCAGCCACGGGGCCAGCGCCGGTGCGTTCCAGCCGGTGGCGGCCTTTTCCAGGTCCAGCGTGACCTTGGCGCCGTTCGGGGTGTCGCGCACCAGGGCTTCGGTCAGCAGCTCGCCGGCGCGCTTGCCGTCGATGGTCGGGGGCAGGCGCAGCGACAGCTTCACCGCGGTCTTCGGGCGCAGCACGTTTCCGGCATCGTCCAGGCTCGGCATGCCGTCCACGCCGGTGATCGACAGCGCCGGGCGCCAGGTGCGGTTGAGGATCAGCTCGGCCGGATCGTCGGTGACCGGCTCAAGGCCCGGCACCAGCGGGAACTTGTCGTACGCGGCCGAGCCGACCACCTTTGCGGCCTCGCGGGCCTGTTCCACGCGGTCCTGCGGGATTGCCGCGTGCAGGGCGTCGATCAGGATCCGGCCGCTGTCCTCGTCCTCGACGCGCGAGAGCAGCTGGCGCAGCAGGCGGAAGCTGGAGGGGATGATTCCCGAGGCGTCGCCGGAGTGCACGCCTTCGGTCAGCACTTCCACGGTCAGGTCGCCGCCGGTCATGCCGCGCAGCGAGGTGCAGCACCACAGCTGCTCGTAGTTGCCGCAGCCCGAATCCAGGCACACCACCAGCGAGGGGATGCCGATACGGTCGGACAGGTGTTCAACGTAGGCCGGTAGGTCGTAGCTGCCCGACTCCTCGCACGACTCGATCAGCAGCACGATGCGCGAGTGCGGCAGCTGCTGCTCGTGCAGCGCGGTGATCGCCGCCAGCGAGCTGTAGAGCGCGTAGCCGTCATCGGCGCTGCCGCGGCCGTACAGCTTGCCGTCCTGCAGTACCGGCTTCCACGGGCCCTTGTCCGCGTCCCAGCCGGTGACTTCCGGCTGCTTGTCCAGGTGGCCGTACATCAGCACGCAGTCGTCGTTGCTGCCGCCGTTGGCGGCGGGGATCTCGATGAAGATCACCGGCGTGCGGCCTTCCAGCCGGATCTCCTCGACCTGGATGCCGGGGATCGGCTGCGACTTCGCCCAGCCGGCCATCAGCTTCACCGCCTCGTCCATGTGGCCGTTCTTCTCCCAGTCGGGGTCGAACATCGGCGACTTGGCGGGAATGCGGATGTAGTCGGAAAGCTGGTCGATGAGTTCGTCGTCCCATTTGCTGGAGACGTACTGGCTGATCTTGCTGGTATCCATTGCGGCGCTCGCTGTGCGGGGAAGACGCCTATTTTAGCGCGCCCGGGATTCAGGCTTTTCCTACCCGGTGGCGCGGGGTCCGCCCGGCCCGGCCCGGGGCGTTTGGTGATGGGTTCCACCGGCGTCGCCGGGGAGACTGTGCATGCCGGCCGGGATGCACCCGGTCCGGGGATGAGAAAGACACCACACCATCAAGGAGCAGGATCATGAACGGAATCAGGATCGTTTTCGCCAGCGTGCTGCTGTCGCTGCTGATGCTCGGCGGCGCCGCGGCCAGTGAGAAGGTGAACATCAACACCGCCGATGCGGAAACGCTGTCACGGGTGCTGTCCAACGTGGGCCCGGCCAAGGCCGACGAGATCGTGGCCCATCGCGCTGCCAACGGGCCGTTCCGCAGCGTTGACGAGTTGGCCGAAGTGAAGGGCATTGGCCTGGCGACGGTGGAACGCAATCGCGACCGCATCGAGACCGGCACCCCCGCGCCGCGTCGTGCCTCGGCCACGGCTGGGGTGTCGCCACAGCGCTGATCGGCCTTGCCGGGTGCTGGAAGCGCCCGGGTGGGCGGGGGCAGGAGGTCCCCGCGGACCGGCAGGGATGCCGTTACATGGATGTAGAGCCGCCCGTGCACATTGTGGTGCACGGGCGGTCCTTTTTCTGTGATCTGCAGGAGTGCCGGCGGGAACATCGCCCGGCAGGGCAGCGGATACACTGCGCGGATGATGCTGTTGCCAGCCGATGCCCGGGTCCTGCCGGCCAATACCCACCGCCGCGAGCGCTGGCGCAACGGACTGGGATGGACCCGGGCGATCACGGCCTGGCCGGACGAGGCAAGCTGGGCCTGGCGGCTGTCGCTGGCGGAGATCGAACAGGCCGCACCGTGGTCGCTGTTTCCCGGTATCGAGCGCGAACAGGTGCTGGTGGAAGGAGAGGGGCTGCGATTGCGCTTTGGCGACGGCCGGGCGGAAGAGCTGCTGCCGCCGCATGGGCGGGCACGTTATGACGGTGGCGAGCCGGTGACCGGCGAGCCCATCGCGGGCCGGGTGGTGGCGCTGAACCTCATGTGGCAGCGCGACCTGCTGGCGGTGGATGTCTGGCACCGGCCACTGGTGGGGCCGATGCTGTTCTTTGCCGATGCCGCCGAGGCCTGGGCGCTGTACCTGCTGGCTGGACAGGGCCGGTTCGACCCGGCCAGCGGACTGCCGCCGATGGGCCAGGGTGATGCGGCGGTACTGGCGTCGACTGCGCGGCGCCGCTTCCTGCTTGATGGTGGCGGCGAGCTCATCGCCATGCGCCTGCGTCCGCTGCAAACAGAACCGCCGGAGCGCGACTGACGCGCCCCGGCGGTTCTTTACCCGGTAATACAGGTGCCCGGGAGCCCAGGCTCCCGGCAGGTGGAACTCAGAAGCCCACGTTCACCGACAGCCACAGGCGTCGGCCTTCCTGCAGGGTGCCGGTGACGGAGCGACCGATCTGGGCGTAGTGCGAGCCCCAGCTGGTGTCCCCGGTATTGGTCACGTAGTAGTCGCCGTCCAGGAAATCCTTGTCCAGCAGGTTGTAGATGGTGGCGTTGAGGGTCACGTTCTCCGACGCGCGCCACGAGCCGCCCAGGTGGAACTGGGTGTAGGAGCTCAGCTGGCCCAGGCCGTCCACGATGGCCCTGTCGGGCGCGCTCAGGTTCTCGTAGAGGCTGGTGAAGCGGTCGCGCTCGCTGCGGTACTCGGCGCGCAGCCACAGGCTGAGGTCATCGGTGGCCTCCCAGTCCAGGCTGGCGTTGGCCGAGTTGCGGGCCTGGTTGGTGAATGGCGCGCCGCGGTCGGCACCGCTCTTCTGCTCGGTATCGGCCCAGGTCCAGTTGCCGCCCACCGACCAGGTGTCGGTGAAGTGCCAGCGTGCGGCCAGCTCGGCGCCGCGGCTGGTGGCCTCGCCCACGTTGGTGCTCTGGGAGAAGCTGTCCTGGGTGAAGCCGCTGCCCATGTCCAGGCAGCCCGGCAGGTTCTGGCCGCTGGCCGCCCAGCAGTTCGCCACCGGCGTGCCGGAGCTGATCATGTCTTCGAATTCGGTATGGAAC
>DXCY01000177.1 GCA_019115725.1 Candidatus Luteimonas excrementigallinarum | reverse complement strand
GCAGGCCGCGGCGCCGAGCCTGACTCGAGCATCGGCACCGATCTGTACGCGGTGACCGGCCAGTCGCCGCGCCAGCTGGATCGCAACATCACCCTGCTCGGTCGCGTGGTGCACGGGATCGAACTGCTGAGCCCGATGCCACGCGGCTCCGGGCCCCTGGGCTTCTACGAAGATCCGGCCCAGCGCACCCCGATCCGCTCGGTACGCCTGGCCTCCGACGTGCCGGAGTCCGAGCGCACGCCCGTAGAGCTGCTGCGCACCGGCACGCCGCTGTTTGATGCGGTGGTGGAGTCGCGCCGCAACCGTCGCGACGACTGGTACCTGCAACCGGCCGGACACATCGACCTGTGCAACGTGCCGCTGCCCACGCGCGTGGACGGGGCCGGCTGATCCACCCCGGCCCGGGAGCCCAAGGGGGTAGCCGCCATCACGGAAACTTCGCCCGGGCGGACATAGCCTGCGGCTGCCCCTGACCCCCGAGCGAGAACACCATGCCCATGCTCCACATCCGCCTGACCGGTGACGACGACGCCGTCCGCGGCATCATGAACCTGCTGCAAAGCATCGACGGCATCGAGCACGTGGAAGAGGTCGATGACCTGATGCCGCACCTGGACGACGACGACTCCAGCTCCGCCGGCCTGCACGACACCCGCGGACCGGACTCCCACGAGATTGAAGTCGACGCTCCCAACCCGGCCACCGCCCGCAAGGTGCGCGAGGCCGTGGAGGCGCTGGCCTTCGACCTGGACGCGATGGTGGAGTTCGAGGAAGACGAAGGCTGACCGGCGCGCCGCTACGGGCGACGGCGGCGGCGAATGCGGCGGATGACGAGTACCAGCACCGCCAGCACCAGCACCATCGGTGCTAGGAAGGCGACCGTCCGGATCGTCCACGCAGTGCCGAGCGACAGCGTACCGACCGCCTCGCGGATGGCCTGACCCACCTCGCTGCGACCGCTCTCCATGCTGGGCGGATGGAAGTTCATGGTCAGCAGCTGGGTCTGGATCCGGCGCTGGTACTGGGCCCCTTCCCGGGCCACCGACTCCAGCTGGGCCTCGACCGAAGCGATCCGCTCCGACAACGCGATCATGTCCGCCACGGCCAGGTCCGTCCGCTGCTGGAACTGCTGCAGCCGCTCCATCTCGCGCTGCAGCCGGTCTTCCATCTGCGCGTTGTCGCGCACCGCCACCGCCAGGTCCTCGGCATGGGTGCTGCGGCTGCCCACGCGTGCACCTTCACCGGCAAGCGCGATCATCGGCTCCACGCCTTCCGGCACGATGCGCACGGTCACGCTGGCCGACGGCCGGTCGCCGCCCTGCTGATTCATGTTGAGCACCACGCAGGCGCCAAACCGCCCTTCGTTGCAGGCGGCCTGCACCGCCTGCTGGCGGTCCTGGATCAGCTGCGCTTCCAGCTGCACGCCAACGTGGTGCTCGTAGGCCAGCATGGCCGCCAGGCCCTGCCCCGCGTTGGCCGGGTCACTGCCCGGCTGGGCGGCATCGGCGCTTTCCATCTTCGCCGTCGGCGCCGCAGCGCCATAGGCCATCGTTGCCTGCTCTGGCCCGCCGTGGTCGCCGCAGGCGGATAACGCGAGCAGCATGAGGGCGGCGGGCAGGACGATCCAGGGGTTTCGCATGATGTATCCCGGCAAGTGAGGGTCCAACTGCCAACGGCGGGGGCGCCACTACGGGGTCAATCCTGCTCCGGCGGAGGCTGTCTGGACACCGTGGCTGACGCCGGCGCAGCGGCCCGGCGGCGTTCGAGCCACCATAGCAGGCCGCTTGCTGCCAACCAGGCCAGGAACCAGGGCCACGAGGATCCGCGCCGCACCGTCGTGCCAGCGACCTGCGTTCGGCCATCCACATCCGTTCCCGCGGCCAGCCTGAGCGTGGCTTCCTGCAGTGCGGCGGCTTCGATACCCGGCGCCTCGCCAACCGCGCGCACGTGGAAATACCACTGTGTGTCCTGCGCTTCCTGCCCGCGCTGGTCCGCCTGCATCGTCAGCAGGTGCCAGCCGGGGGCGCTGGGCCAGTACGCGGCACAGCCCTGCGCTCCGGCTGCGGGGTCCACCCGCACCGGGGTCTGCATTCCATCCGGGGCCCGGACCACCGCTTCCGTCACCGTCAGCCCGCACAGCGCCATGCGCGTTCCGGTGCGCGCCTGCGGATCAGACCACGGACCGCTGTCCGCCACCGGACGGGCGAGCGCCGAGGCCATGGTGCTCCACAGGCCGGCATGCAGATCGTCCCGCCCGGCCAGCGCCAGCGGGTAGCTGTCGGTCAGGGTCCACAGGCCCACCCGGCCGCGCCCCACGGCCCGCCACCAGGCAAAGACCGGCGCAGCGCCTGTCTGCAGGGGTGCAGCATCCTCCGCGGCGGGCGCGATAGCGCGCCGCTCCAGTTCCGGCAGCGCTTCGCCGGCCAGCGCGGGGTCGAACGGGGCGTCTTCGCTGCCTGGCCCCATGCGCGCGCGCAGCAGGTCCGCCTCCTCGATCCGGGGCAGCGCAACCGGTTCCAGCGCGCCCTCCCCTTCCACCGCCATGCCCAGCGCCGCCATGCGCG
>DXCY01000176.1 GCA_019115725.1 Candidatus Luteimonas excrementigallinarum | reverse complement strand
TACCGAACACGGCGGCCAGGTGTCCCGCACCCGCCGACAAGGCCAGCAGGGCGGCAATCACAAAGGCGGCAATGGCGGGTCCGCGCCTGGAAATCGGCTCAGGCATCGGTGCCCCAGTCCTCCGTCATCGGATCCGCCGCCGTGGACGGCGGCACCTGCAGATGGAACCCGCGCGCGGCCAGGTTGTCGCGCACCTGCTGCGGGTCCTGGCTGGCCAGCCTGCGCTCCGGGGTCAACGCCACGTCCAGCACGAACTCCAGCCGGCCCAGCTGCTCACGCACAGGCACGGGCAGGCACTCGAAATCATCGCGTCGGGCGAGATACACATAGGTATCCGCCTTGCGCAGGCTTTTATAGACGTAGGTGTGCATCGATCGGGGCGGGAACAGCGACCTTCGGGATTGTGCGTGAAATGGGCTGCGGACAAAAGCGACGCGTGAGGGCGACGTGAAATGTCGAATCCCGTCACATTTTGACCACCCATTCACGCTCGGAGTGATGGCCGTCACGCTTTAGCCTGAAGTCGAATGGTACAAGGTTCCACATAAAGGACTTCCGGATCCTTCCGGGAACAGGGATGTTGGACAGGGGCGCTTGCGCCCCTGTTTCTTTTTGTGGCTTCGGCCGGAAGCGGGACGTTCGGGCCATCCCCGGGCGGTGGCGGGCTGGTAGGCTGGCGCGCTTTGCATCGTCCCGTGAGCCTCATGATCCGACTGCTACCCCTGTCCCTGCTGCTGTTCACCTCATCGCTTGCCGCCCAGCCGGCGCAGGTTCTCACCCTGGACCGCGTCATGGACAACCCCGACTGGATGGGCCCGCCGGTGGAGCAGGCCTGGTGGTCGCACGACGGCAGCCACGCCTACTACACGCTCAAGCGCGAAGGCAGCTCCATCCGTGACACCTGGACCCAGGATCTCTCCGGCGGACAGGCATCACTGGTGGAAGGCGCCGACCGCGCCGGGATCGACGGCATGCGCCCGGTGTACGACGCCACCCGCGCCCGCGCCGCCTTCGTCCGCAATGGCGACGTGTTCGTGCGCGACCTGCGCAACGGTGCCCTCGACCAGCTGACCCGCGGCGGCGCCAGCGCGGCCGCGCTGCAGTGGAGCCTCGACGGCGCCCTGATCTGGCGCACCGGCAACGACCGCTGGCAGCGCTGGACCGCCGCCACCGGCATCACCGAGGCCGCGGTGCTGCGCGCCCAGGACGATCCGGAAAAAGCACCGCGCGCCGACCAGCTGCGCGAGCACCAGCTGCGCCTGTTCGACACCCTGCGCACCGAGCGCGCCCAGCGCGAAGCGCGTCGCCAGCAGGAAGCCGACTGGCAGCGCGAAGACCCCAGCCGTGCCCCGCTGCCGGTGTACCTGGGCAACGACGTCTCCATCGCCAGCAGCGCGCTGTCGCCGGACGGCCGCTGGCTGCTGGCCGCCACCACGCCCAAGAACGCCGATCGCGGCCAGGGCGGCAAGATGCCCATGTTCGTGACCGAGTCGGGCTATGAGGAAACCGAGGACGTGCGCACCCGCGTGGGCCGCAACGATCCGGCGCCGATGACCTTCTGGCTGGTGGACATGCACGAGGGCACGCCGCGCAAGCTGGACCTGGCGGCGCTGCCGGGCATTTCCGAAGACCCGCTGGCCGACCTGCGCGCGGCCGCCGGCAAGGACCCGCTGAACGGGCCACGCCCGGTGCGCCTGGAAGGCTTCGGCACCCACACCATGCGCTGGAACGCCGACAGCACCAAGGCAGCGCTGATGCTGCACTCGGTGGACAACAAGGACCGCTGGCTGGCGGTACTGGATCCGGCCAGCGCCAAGCTGGACACCCGCCACCGTCTCAGCAATCCACAGGGCTGGATCAACTGGGGCTTCAACGACTTCGACTGGATGCCGGACAACCGCACCGTGTGGTTCCTCTCCGAGCACTCCGGCTACTCCCATCTGTACCTGGCGGCCGACGGCCGCCCGCGCGCGCTCACCTCGGGCCAGTGGGAAGTGTCCGAGCCGGCGCTGTCGGCTGACGGTTCGCGGTTCCTGTTCGTGTGCAACTTCAGCGCCCCGGTGGACTACGAGGTGTGCGAAGTGCCGGTCAGCGGCGGCCAGACCCGCGAGCTGACCAGCCTCGACGGGGTCAATGATTTCGTGGAATCGCCGGACGGTTCGCGCCTGCTGCTGCGCCACTCCTCGGCCTACGTGCCGCCCCAGCTGGCGGTGATGAACGCCGATGGCAGCGGCCACCAGGTGCTCACCGACACCCGCAGCGAAGACTACAAGGCCTACCAGTGGCTGCAGCCGGAGATCGTGCAGGTGCCATCGAAGCACGGCGCCGGCACCATCTGGGGCAAGTACTACGGCCCGGCGGAACTGGAGCCCGGCCGCGAATACCCGATCGTCCTGTTCGTGCACGGCGCGGGCTACCTGCAGAACGTGCACCACCGCTGGCCGCAGTACTTCCGCGAGCAGATGTTCCACAACATGCTGGTGCAGCAGGGCTATATCGTGCTGGACCTGGATTTCCGCGCCTCGGCCGGTTACGGCAGCGAGTGGCGCACGGCGATCTACCGGCAGATGGGCCATCCGGAGCTGGAGGATTACCTGGACGGCATCGACTGGCTGGTTGCCGAGCGCCAGGGCAACCGCGAGCGCGTGGGCATCTACGGTGGCAGCTACGGCGGCTTCATGAGCTTCATGGCCCTGTTCCGCGAGCCCGGCACCTTCAAGGCCGGCGCGGCGCTGCGCCCGGTGGGTGACTGGCACCACTACAACCACCCCTACACCGCCAACATCCTCAACACCCCGGATATCGATCCGGAGGCGTACCTGAAGTCATCGCCGATCGAATACGTGGAAGGCCTGCAGGACCACCTGCTGATCGCCCACGGCATGATCGACGACAACGTCTTCTACCAGGACTCGGTGCACATGGCCCAGCGCCTGATCGAGCTGCGCAAGGACAAGTGGGAACTGGCCAGCTACCCGCTGGAGCGGCACGCGTACCAGCACGCGGATTCCTGGTACGACCAGTACCGGCGGATTTATGAGCTGTTCGAGCGGGTGTTGAAGCAGCCGTAACCGCGCGCCGGGTGCATGCAGAGCGTCGGGGGCGTAGCCCCGACCTACGGCGATCTGCCATGTAGGTCGGGGCTACGCCCCCGACACGTGCCCCGTATCCAGCCAGCCCCGTAGGTCGGGGCTACGCCCCCGACACGTGCCCCGTATCCAGCCAGCCCCGTAGGTCGGGGCTACGCCCCCGACACGTGCCCC
>DXCY01000175.1 GCA_019115725.1 Candidatus Luteimonas excrementigallinarum | reverse complement strand
CTTGGGCATCTGCGACCGCGCGTATATCCTCAATGAGGGCAGCGTACTCGCGCAGGGGGCTCCGGACGCGCTGCTGGCCAATCCTGATGTGCGCAGGGTGTACCTGGGGGATTCGTTCCGCCTGTAACGCTGCGCAGGCGGGATGCACTGGATGTCCGGATCCGGCCAGCCCGGACGTTGCATCATGGGGAACAATGAAGCAGCGCCTGCAGACATCGTTGGGACAACAGCTGGTGCTCACGCCGCAGTTGCGGCAGGCCTTGCACCTGCTGCAGCTGTCCGCGCTGGACCTGGAAGCGGAGGTCAGCGCAGCGGTGGAGAGCAACCCGCTGCTGGAGTGGAAAGAAGACGCCGCGCCCGCGGCTGAGACCGCCTCCACGCCTGATTCCCAGGCCACCGTGGAAGAGACCCCTACGACGAGCCACGACGACGACTGGGGCAGCGGCGAGAGCTGGCAGGGCAGCGGTGGCGGGGGTGGATTCGATGACGACCGCGATCCCGCGGACCGCGCTGCCGACCCGGACACCCTGCACGAACACCTGTCGTGGCAGCTCAACCTCTCCCAGCTGTCCGCGCGCGACCTCCTGATCGGCGCGGCCATCATTGATGCCATCGAGGACGATGGCTACCTGCGCTGCAGCTTCGACGACATCGCCGCGGCCCTGGCCCCGGAAACCACCTGCACGCACGAGGAGATCCAGGCAGTCCTGTGCCGGATCCAGCACATGGATCCGATCGGCGTGGGCGCCCGCGACCTGCGCGAATGCCTGCTGCTGCAACTGGCGGTGCTGGACGAAGCCACCCCGGGCCATGGACTGGCCATGCGCATGGTGGAGGAGCTTCTGGAAACGCTGCCGCGCCTGGGCGGCGATCGCCTGGCCGAGGCGCTGGACTGTCCGCGCGAAGCGGCCGACGAGGCGCTGCAGCTGCTGCGCTCGCTCAACCCCCACCCCGGCAGCGGCCTGGGCGCACTTCCACAGGAAACCTACGTGGCCCCCGACTGCACCATCAGTCGCCACGAGGGCGTCTGGCGGGTCAGTCTGGTGGATGGCCCTGCCAACCGGGTGACCATCCACCGCGGCTACGAAGGCATGATCGGCCAGACCAGCGAGGCCGACGGCGCCTATCTGCGCGGCCGTCTGCAGGAAGCGCGCTGGCTGCTGCGCAACCTTGAGCAGCGCGGCGAAACCCTGCTCAAGGTGGTCAACTGCCTGGTCCGCCAGCAGTCCGGCTTCCTGGAGTTCGGGCCGCAGGCGCTGCGCCCGCTGACCCTGCGCGAGGTGGCCGCCGAAATCGGCATGCATGAGTCCACCGTCTCCCGCGCGGTTGCCGGCAAGTACGCGCACACTCCGCGCGGCACCCTGCCACTGCGGGACTTCTTCGCATCGGGCGTGAGCACCGACAGCGGCGGTCAGGCCTCCAGCACCGCCATCCAGCAGATGATCCTGCGCCTGGTCGAAGCCGAGAATCCCGGCAAGCCGCTGTCCGACGCGCGCCTGACCGAAGCACTCAAGGCCGAGGGCGTGATGGTGGCCCGGCGCACGGTGAGCAAGTACCGCGAAGCGCTCAATATTCCCTCATCACACGATCGCGTCCGCCTGGCTTGAACTGCCGGCCGGTTCCGGTGTCAAAGCACTCACAGGACCCATGCTTGCCAGCCTGCAGCGTTGGGTTACCCTGTCAGTACGCGCTGCGTACACCCGATCCCTGATGCATAGGAGAGTTGCCGATGCGAATTGAGACCCACGGGCACCAGATCGAAATCACTCCCGCACTGCGCGATTACGTCGAGACCAAGCTCAAGCGCCTGTCGCGCCATTTCGACGACCCGTTCGAGATCCGCACCCAGCTGAGCATCGACAAGCCAAAGCACAAGGCCGAGGCCACGGTGACCCTGCCCGGGCGCACCCTGCATGCCGACGCTACCGGCGTTGACATGTACGCCGCCATCGACGTGCTGGCCGACAAGCTCGACCGCCTGCTGGTCAAGCACAAGGGCAAGATCAGCGACCACCACCGCGGCGAGAATCCCGTCCGCGACGGCAGCTTCGGCTGAACCCCAACGCCCCCGGCAGTGCCGCACACGACTCTCGGAAAACAGCCATGAACCAGGTATCCGGCTCTTCCCTGCTGATCGTGAGCGGCATGTCGGGGAGCGGCAAATCGGTCGTCCTCAAGACCCTCGAGGACCTGGGCTACTACTGCACCGACAACCTGCCCGCCGATCTGCTGCCGGACTTCGTGCGCAGCGTCGGCCGGGATGAAGGGCGCCCGCACAAGCTGGCGGTCGGCATCGACGTCCGCAACCGCCACCACGACCTGGCCAATATCCCCCAGTGGCTGTCGGCCGTGGCGAGTCTGGGGTTTGATCCCCGGCTGGTGTTTCTGGAATCAGGCGATCAGCAGCTGCTCAAGCGCTATGCCGATACCCGGCGGCGGCATCCGCTGAGCCATCTGGGCCTGTCCCTGCCCGATGCCATCGCCCTGGAGCGGCAGGTGCTGCGCCCGCTGCGCACGCTCGCCGATGCGGTGATCGACACCACCCAGCTCAACGTCCATCAGCTGCGCCGCAGCATCATCGCCGAGCTCGACCTCTCGGTGGAGAACGCATTCTCGCTGCTGTTCCAGTCCTTCGCCTATCGTCACGGCGTACCGGCTGATGCCGACTTCGTCTTCGACGCGCGCGGCCTGCCCAACCCTCACTGGCAGCCCGAGCTGCGGCCGCTGTCAGGGCGTGACGAAGCGGTGGCCGACTATTTCGCCGCCAACGCCGATGTGCAGGAATACTTCAACCAGGTGGCCACGTTCCTCGACCACTGGCTGCCGCGGATGCGCTCGGATACCCGCGCCTATTGCACGGTCGCCTTCGGCTGCAGCGGCGGTCGCCACCGCTCGGTCTACCTGGCCGAGCGCATGGCCGCCCATGCCCGCGAGCAGGGCTGGGAAGACGTCACCACCTTCCATCGCCAGCTGGACTGAGCGCGGATCAGCGCCCGCCCTGACCGATCTGATCGAGCTCCAGCTGGTCGGCGAAGCTCAGCTCTTCCAGCACCTGGCGCAGGCGCCTGCCGTTTTCCACGCCCAGCTCATGGGTCTGGGCGTGGATCCACTCATCGGCCGATTCCTTGCCGTCCTGACGGATCCGCTGCGCGTATTCAGGGGCCATGCCCTGCATGGCCTCCTGCACGCTTTGCTGCATCCGGTCATATTCCCGGTACAGGAGTTCCCTGTCCTGCTCCGAGATGGCGTCGCCCTCGCGCAGCCCCGTGATCGCTTCGATCCACTGCTGGCGGTGCTGCCAGGCGTCACCGGTTTCCGTCATGCTCAGGCGCCCAGACCCTGACGGAAGCCGTCAAAGAAGGTGTTGAGCAGCTGGCCGGCCATGTTGCCCATGTCGGTATCCGGCATGTCCACCTCGGCCAGGGCCTCGGAGGCAACCGGCAGGATGGTCTGGTGGAACGCGCTTTCCAGAGCGTAGACGCCCGCCTGGACCAGCGGGCCGGCAAACGCCTGAACCAGCGCACCGGAGCCCGGCAGCACCTGGTTGGCGGCCATCGACAGGGCGCCGGTCAGCAGGCTCGGGGCCATATCGACCAGACGATCGAGCAGGTTCCCGGCGAAGTTGCCGGCAAAGTTGGAAATCGTGTTGCCTATCGAACCCAGCATGGCCATCTCCTTGGTGGCTTGGTTTACGTTTACCGTTCCGTGTCCTGGCCGTGGGTCCGGTCTGTTTTCCGGCGTTTACGGCAAGACCCGCTATTGGGCACTGATCGTGCACCACCCGGGGTGGTGCCGGTAAGCTGGGGCGGACCCTAGGCAGGCCCCACCCTGCCCGACCCGCTCTGGTGATTGCTCCCTATGGCCGTTGGCATCCTGCTCATGACCCACCCCGGCCTCGGCGCCGCCCTGATCGATGCCGTCGAGGCGCGGCGCAAGCTGCCGCTGGTCTGCGCGGCTTTCGAAGTGCCCACCGGGGCGGACATCGACACCCTGCTGCCCGCGGCCAGCGCCGCCCTGCGCAAGGTGGACGGCGGCGAGGGTGTGCTGCTGCTATCGGACATGCAGGGATCCACCGCCTCCGTCCTGGCGGCCCGGCTGGCACACCTGGGCACACCCACCCGGCGCGTATCCGGGCTCAGCCTGCCCATGCTGATGCGGGTACTGGACTATGCGGAACAGCCGCTGGAGGAGATGCCGGCCACCGCCGCGGCCGGCGCACGCAACGGCGCCATCCTCGACGGCGACGGCTGACCGGGCATCCTGCAGGCGTGCAGAATTACGCCAAGCAGGGATAATGTGCGCATGACCGCCTGACCTGTCGCGCCTGCAAGTGGCGATGGAACCACCCAACGGCCGCCGTCCACGGCGCGACTGCCCCGGCTCCTGACCCCGGCCCCGCCTGCACGGTCCGGTGTCCGGTGCCTGCACAGCCGCCCGCACGGCGCCCGCCAGCAGCGACTTTCCATCCCATGGCCGAAGCCGCCCGCCACGACAAGACCGCACGCCAGCTGCGCCTGCTTTCCGACGCCCTCGACAGCGGTCGCCTGGGGCCGGTGCGGCGCATGGTCAATACCCTCGCCCCGGCCGAGATCGGCAACCTGCTTGAGTCCCTGCCGCTGGACAAGCGCATGGTGGTGTGGGGCCTGGTGGACGCCGAGGACGACGGTGAAGTACTGGTCCACGTGGGTGACGAGGTCCGCGAGAGCCTGATCGCGGACATGGATCCGGACGAGATCGTCGCCGCGGTCGAAGACCTGGATATCGACGACCTGGCCGACCTGGTGGAAGACCTGCCCGAGGCAGTCACCGGGCAGATCCTGCGCTCGATGGACCGCGAGAACCGCGAGCGCCTGGAACAGGCCCTGTCCTACGACGAGGACACCGCGGGCCGGCTGATGAACCCGGACGTGGTGACGGTCCGCGCCGATACCACCGTGGACGTGGTGCTGCGCTTCCTGCGCCTGCGCGGCGAGCTGCCCGAGCACACCGACCATCTGTACGTGGTCAACCGCCGCCACCAGCTGATGGGCTGGGTGGCGCTGCAGGACCTGGTGACCCGCGACCCGGCCACCCCGATCAACGAGCTGATCGACGAGGAGCTCGAATCGCTGCACGTGGACGAATCGGCCCAGGAAGTCGCGCGCCAGTTCTCCGACCACGACTGGGTGTCGGCGCCGGTGGTCGATGACGGCAACGTACTGCGCGTGCGCATCACCATTGACGACGTGGTCGACATCATCCGCGAACAGGCCGAGCACCAGGCGCTGGGCGCCGCCGGCCTGGACGAGGAGGAGGACCTGTTCTCCCCCGTGCCACGCGCCGTGCGCGGACGCGTGGTGTGGCTGTGCATCAACCTGATGACCGCGTTCCTGGCGGCCATCGTGATCGGCCAGTTCGAAGCCACCATCGAGGAGATCGTGGCTCTGGCGGTGCTGATGCCGGTGGTGGCCGGGATTGGCGGCAATGCCGCGGTGCAGGTGCTGACCCTGATGGTGCGCGGCCTGGCCTTGGGCCAGGTGGGCGCCAGCAACGCCGGGATCCTGCTGTGGAAGGAAGTGCGGGTGGCGCTGATCAACGGGCTGCTGATCGGCGGACTGGTAGGCTTGGTAGCCCTGGTCTGGTTCCGGGAATGGCTGCTGTCACTGGTGATCACCATCGCGCTGGTCATCAACTTCAGCTCCGCCGCCCTGGCCGGCGTGCTGGTCCCGCTGCTGCTGCGTCGCATGCGGGTGGATCCGGCGGTAGCCGGTACGGTGGTGGTCACCGCGGTCACCGACGTGATGGGCTTCTTCAGCTTCCTCGGCCTGGCTACGCTGATCTTACTGGGCTGATCTTACTGGGCTGATCTTGCTGGGCTGCGGAAAGCCTGTCGGCCGCGTAGGGCCGACCTACGGGGTCTGAACTGATTCTGCTGGGCTGGGAAAGCCCGTCGGCCGCGCAGGGCCAACCTACGGGGTCGTTGCAGGTCGGGGCTACGCCCCCGACGCTCCGCGGGCGCCGGTCCGGGGCGCAAGCAGCGTCTCCAGCACCGCCATGCGCACGGGGACGCCGTTGGCAACCTGGCGCAGGATCAGCGACTGCGGGCCGTCGGCCACCGCGTCATCGATCTCCACCCCGCGGTTCATCGGCCCCGGGTGCATCACCACGGCATCGGGCGCCGCCCGGCGCAGGCGCGCCGCGGTCAGGCCCCAGTCGCGGTGATACTCCTCCAGCGGGCCCACCAGTCCTTCTTCCATCCGCTCGCGCTGCAGCCGCAGCATCATGACCGCATCCACCCCTTCAATGGCCCGGTCCAGGCGGTCGTCCACCTGGCAGCCGTCGAGGGTGCCGTCATCGGGCAGCAGGGTGTCCGGGCCGCACACCCGCACCTCGCCTGCGCCAAGGATGCGCAGCGCCTGCAGGCCCGAGCGGGCCACGCGCGAATGCTTCACATCGCCCACCATCAGCACCTTGAGCCGGGAAAAATCACTGCCCTTGGCCTGGCGCAGACTGAGCATGTCCAACAGCCCCTGGGTGGGATGCGCGCTGCGGCCGTCGCCGGCATTGATGATCGCCGTCTGCGGCCCGGCAGCGGCAGCCAGGGCTGCGGCCGCGCCCTCCTCGCGATCGCGCAGCACGAAGCCGCGCACCCCCATGGCCTCGATCGTGCGCAGGGTATCGATGGCCGACTCGCCCTTGGTGGTCGACGAGGTGGAGGCATCGAAATCCAGCACATCCGCGCCCAGCCGCTGGGCCGCCCGCTGGAAGCTCAGCCGGGTCCGGGTGGAAGGCTCGAAGAACAGCGTGCAGACCGCCTGGCCGACCAGCGCATCCGGCGTCGGGCCGTGGCCATCGATGATGGCCTGGGCACGATCGAGCAGGCCCGACAGCACCTCGCGGGGCAGCCCATCCAGGGTCAACAGGTGGCGCAGGCGGCCGGTGGCATCGAGCTGGGAAGTCATGGGAATCGTGCAGGGTCGGACGGGTGTGGAGATTCTACGGGAGCGGCACCGCGTCTTCGGGTGCCTGCATCCAGCGTTCAACGATGATGGCCGCGGCATCCGCATCCAGCAGCGCGCCATCGCGGCGCCGGCGGCGGCCTTCGGCGCGATCGCCGGCAAAGCGCCGCGCGGCCTCGCGCGAGCTGGAGCGTTCGTCCACCAGCAGCACCGGCACCCGGTAGCGCTCGCGCAGCTGGCGGGCAAAGCGGTGCGCGCGCCGGCGCGCCGGCTGGTCGCCATCGTCCAGGGTGATCGGATCGCCCACGATCATGGCCTGCGGCAGCCACTCGCCGCGCAGCTGATCGATACGCGTCCAGTCAGGCGCTCCGCCGTGGACTTCCACCACCGCCAGTGCACGCGCGCTCTGGCCCAGGCTGCTGCCCACGGCCACGCCGATGCGGCGACTGCCGACGTCGAAGCCCAGCACGGTGCCGTCGATGCCCTCGTTCACGCCCGACCCATGTAGCCGGCCATCTGCAGCATGTCCACGCCAATCAGCCCGGCGGCCGCCTGCCAGCGCGCCTCCAGCGGCATGGCGAACAGCAGTTCGGTATCGGCGGGCGCGTTGAGCCAGGTGTTCTCCGCCAGCTCGTGCTCCAGCTGCCCGGCCCCCCAGCCGGCGCAGCCCAGTGCCACCAGGACCCGCTGCGGACCTTCGCCACGGGCAATGGCATCGAGCACATCGCGCGAGGTGGTCACGTGCAGGCCGGGCTGCACCTGCATGCTGGAATCCCAGCGGGCGTCGCCGTCGTGGATCACGAAGCCGCGCTCGGGATGCACCGGTCCGCCGGCCAGCACCGGCTGCCCGCTCACCAGCGGGTCGTCGCAGCCCAGGTCCATCTGCGCGAGCACGTCGCCCAGGGTGTATTCGGACACCCGGTTGACCACCACGCCCATGGCCCCGTCGGGGTTGTGCTGGCAGATCAGGGTGACCGAACGGGCGAAGTTCGGATCGGCCAATGCCGGCAGCGCGATCAGCAGCTGCCCGGCGAGCGGGGTGGCTTCAACAGACATGCGGGCATTCTAACGGTTCGCCCGGCATGGCAGCCGGAGCCCGCCGTGCTGCGATACTACGCTCCCATCCGCGCCGGATCCGGCCATGCACAGCGAACCCCGGTTGCCGCAACAGTCCCGCATGTTCATCGTCCTGGTGGCGCTGGCGCAGGGCGGCCTGATGTACGTGGCCCAGAAAGGCCAGGAGCTGGGCTGGCCGCTGCTGGGCGCGCTGGGCGGCCGGGTATGCTGGTACACGCTGGTGCTCACCGTGCCCACGATGATGACGCTCAGCGTGGTGCACCTTGGCGACCGGCGCTTCTGGCAGCACGTGGCAGCCACCAGCGGACTGTTCCTGGCGCTGGCCGCCGGGGCCGCCTGGACGGCCACCGGCGCCCCGGGCCTGTCCGCCTCGGCGGTGCTGGCCCCGTTCGGCGCGAGCGTGGCGCTGTGCGCCTTCGTGCTGCTGCCCTGGCTGCAGTGCCGGCTCGAGCACGGCCACTGGCGCGCGCCCTACCCGGCGCTGTTCGAGCACGCCTGGCAGAACACCCTCACCCTGGCCCTGGCAGCGCTGTTCACCGGCATCTGCTGGCTGGTGCTGCATCTGTGGGCGGGATTATTCTCGCTGGTGCGGATCGATTTCTTCCGCGACCTGTTCCGCGAGGATGCCTTCGCCATGCTCGCCACCGGCGCCATGGCGGGTCTGGGAATCCTGATCGGCCGCACGCGCCAGCGCGCGATCCAGGTGGCGCGGCAGATCCTGTTTGCGATCTTCAGGGGGCTGCTGCCGCTGCTGGCTTTCATCGCCCTGCTGTTCATGGCCAGCCTGCCCTTCACCGGGCTGCAGCCGCTGTGGGAAACCCGCTCGGCAGCGGCGCTGCTGGTCAGCGTGATAGCCCTGCTGGTGCTGTTTCTCAATGCGGTCTACCAGGATGGCGGTGATCCCCCGCCCTACCCGGCCTGGCTGCGCCGGCTGGTGCAGGCAGCGCTGGCGGTGCTGCCGCTGTATGCAGCGCTGGCCCTGGTGGCCATCGGCCTGCGCGTTCACCAGTACGGGTGGACCGCCGACCGGGTGTGGGCGGGCCTGTTGACGCTGCTGGCTTCGGCCTATGCGCTGGGCTACGCCTGGTCGGCGCTGCGCGGCGGCACCTGGCTGCGCCCGCTTCCACGGGTGAACCAGGCGCTGTCATGGCTGGTGATCGGCATTGCGATCCTGGCCAACACCCCGCTGCTGGATCCGCACAGAATTGCGGTAGCCAGCCAGGTCAAACGCTTCGAACAGGGACTGACCAGCGCCACCGATCTGGACCTGGCCTACCTGCGGTTTGAATCCGGCCGCCGCGGCTATCGCGCCGCGCTGGCCCTGCGCGAACACCCCGCCTTCATCGACAGCAGGGTGGATCGGGACACTCTTGAGGAAGTGCTCTCCCGCAATCGCCGCTGGGGCCGCGAGCCGACCACCGCCGATACCCGCCGGGACGAGGCAGGCCTGCGTGCCCACATCCAGGTGGCCGAAGGCAGCCAAAGCCCCGACGATGTCTGGTGGCACGCCCTGGCCGGGGGCGACCGTTGCCAGAGACCCAGCCCCTGCGTGGTGCTGACGCCGGACCTCGACGCCGATGGCCAGTCCGAAATCCTGCTGTGCGAAGTGAACTGGCCGGGCGGGGGCCAGTGCCTGCTGTATGCGCGCACGGCGGACGGCGAGTGGCCGGCGGTGGCGCAGACCCCGCTGTGGCATGGAACTGCAGACACCCGTATCGACCTGATCGAACGGCTGCGTGCGGGCGAGGTCAGCTCCGTCCAGCAGCCATGGCCCGATCTGCGCATCGGCGACGGGCCAACGCTGCGGCTGGATCCGCTCGAACACTGATCGGCCCGACCGACCGGCCGGCTTGAACGGCCGGGCTGGCGACCCGGCCGTCAGCCGAGGCCGAACTGGATCTCGTCGGGCGTGGCTACGCGCACGTCCACCACTTCGAGATCAGCGCGGAACGTGCGCCCGGCCAGCGGGTGGTTGCCATCCACGGTCACGGTGTCACCTTCGACCGCGGTCACCACCACGTCCAGCGGCCCCTTGGCGGTCTGCGCATTGAAGCGCGCCCCGACCTCCGGCGTCGCCCCGTCGGTGATGATGCTGAGCGGGTGGCGCTGCACCAGCGACTCGTGCCGCGGTCCGAAGCCCTTCTCCGGCGGCACCGTCACTTCGAACTGCTCGCCCGCCTTGCGGCCTTCCAGCGCCTCTTCCAGGCCCCTGGCAATGCTCTCCGTCCCGTGCATGTACACCAGCGGGTCATGGCCACGCGTGGTGGTGATCACGCTGCCGTCCTCATCCGTCAGGGTGAAGTGGACGGTGGCGATGCGACGGTAGGCGATATCCATGGGGCAGGCGATCCAGCAGGGACGGGCTGCCGATCTTCGCGTGCAGGCGCAGGCCACGCAACCGCCACGGGCCCACACCGCGACGCCGGTCGCGCCATGAATGAAGAAAGCCGGGCAATGCCCGGCTTTCCTGGTGACACATGCGGAAGGCGGAAATCAGCCTTCGGCAGCCTGCAGGCGACGCTCCACCTCGGCCCAGTCGATCACGTCGAAGAACGCGGAGATGTAATCCGGACGACGGTTCTGGAACTTCAGGTAGTAGGCGTGCTCCCACACGTCCAGGCCCAGGATCGGGGTGTTGCCCGAGCCGATGTTCTTCATCAGCGGGCTGTCCTGGTTGGCGGTGTCCTCAACGGCCAGCTTGCCTTCGCCGTCCACCGTCAGCCATGCCCAGCCGCTGCCGAAACGGCCCTTGGCGGCGTTGGCGAACTTTTCCTTGAAGGCGTCGAAGCCGCCCAGGTCACGGTCGATGCGCTCGGCTACCACGCCCTGCGGCTTGCCGCCGCCGTTGGGCGACATGACGGTCCAGAACAGCGAGTGGTTGGCATGGCCGCCACCGTTGTTGCGCACCGCGTTGCGGATCGACTCAGGCAGCGAGTTGACCTCGGCCACCAGCGCTTCGATCGCCTTGCCCTCGTGGCCGCTGTCCTTCAGCGCGGCGTTGAGGTTGGTGACGTAGGTGTTGTGATGCTTGCTGTGATGGATTTCCATCGTCTGCGCGTCGATGTGCGGCTCGAGCGCGTCATAGGCGTATGGAAGATCGGGGAGGGTGTAGGTCATGACATCTCCACGTGCAAAGTGAGCAGGACCGCTATTGTCGCCCGCGGCAGGTAAAAAAGGGATCAACCGGACGCAACGCAACATTCCGCCGCGCCCGCACGGGCTGACGCGACGGTCTGGGCGACCTGCAGGAGGCTCAGTTGGCCTCCGCCACCTCCACCCCGTCCAGGCCCTGGCTGAGGGTGCGCGCATCGCCGCCCTGGGCCAGCTTGATGCGCAGGCGCACCTCGTTGGCCGAGTCGGCATGACGCAGCGCGTCCTCGTAGGAGATCTCGCCGGCCTGGTAGAGCTCGAACAGGCTCTGGTCGAAGGTCTTCATGCCCAGGTTCGTGGATTCCTTCATCACGTCCTTGAGCTTGTGGATCTCGCCGTCGCGGATGTAGTCCTGCACCAGTGGCGTGCCGAGCATGATCTCCATCGCCACCCGGCGGCCCTTGCCGTCCGGGGTCGGGATCAGCTGCTGGGCGACCACGCCCTTGAGGTTCAGCGACAGGTCCATCAGCAGCTGGCCGCGCCGGTCCTCGGGGAAGAAGTTGATGATCCGGTCCATCGCCTGGTTGGCATTGTTGGCGTGCAGGGTGCACAGCACCAGGTGGCCGGTTTCGGCGAAGGCGATGGCGTGGTCCATGCCCTCGCGGGTGCGCACCTCGCCGATCATGATCACGTCCGGCGCCTGGCGCAGGGTGTTCTTCAGCGCATTCTCCCAGCTGTCGGTATCGATGCCGACCTCGCGCTGGGTGATGATGCAGCCGTCGTGCTTGTGCACGAACTCGATCGGGTCCTCGATGGTGATGATGTGGCCGGTCGAGTTCTGGTTGCGGTAGCCGATCATCGACGCCAGCGAGGTGGACTTACCCGTGCCGGTGGCGCCGACGAAAATGATGATGCCGCGCTTGGTCATCGCCAGGGTCTTGACGATGGGCGGCAGATTCAGCTCCTCGATGGTCGGGATCTTCGTCTCGATCCGGCGCAGCACCATGCCCACCTGGTTGCGCTGGTAGAAGCAGCTCACGCGGAAGCGCCCCACCCCGGACACGCCGATGGCGAAGTTGCACTCGTGGGTCTTTTCGAACTCCTCGCGCTGGGCCGGCGTCATCACGTTGAGCACCAGATCACGCGACTGCTGCGGCGTGAGCGGGTTCTGGGTGATGGGCGAGATCTTGCCGTGGACCTTGATCGACGGCGGCATGCCCGCGGTGATGAACAGGTCCGACGCCTTCTGGTGCGCCATCAGCTTGAGGAACGAGGTGAAATCGATGCTGCTCATGATGCGCTCCGGTTATTCGAACAGCCGCTTGTCCTTGGCGTAGTCCTTCGCCTGGGCACGGGTGACCATGCCGCGCTTGACGAGATCCTGCAGGTGCTGGTCCAGGGTCATCATGCCCATCGACTGGCCGGTCTGGATGGCCGAGTACATCTGCGCCACCTTGTCCTCGCGGATGAGGTTCCTGATGGCAGGCGTGCCCACCATGATTTCCCACGCCGCGGTACGCCCGCCGCCGACCTTCTTCAGCAGCGCCTGGCTGATCACCGCGCGCAGCGATTCGGACAGCATCGAGCGCACCATCGGCTTCTCGCCGGCGGGGAACACGTCGATGATGCGGTCGATGGTCTTGGCCGCGCTGGAGGTATGCAGGGTGGCGAACACCAGGTGGCCGGTTTCGGCCGCGGTCAGCGCCAGGCGGATGGTTTCCACGTCGCGCATTTCGCCGACCAGGATGTAGTCCGGGTCCTCACGCAGCGCGGAGCGCAGCGCTTCGTTGAAGCCGTGGGTGTCGCGGTGCACTTCGCGCTGGTTGATCAGGCACTTCTGCGCGGTGTGCACGAACTCGATCGGGTCCTCGATGGTGAGGATGTGCCCGTATTCGGTCTTGTTGATGTGATCGACCATCGCCGCCAGCGTGGTCGACTTGCCCGAGCCGGTCGGCCCGGTCACCAGGATCAGGCCCTGCGGCTGATCGATCAGCTGGCGGAACACCGCCGGCGTGCCCAGATCCTCGAGCGTAAGTACCTCGGAGGGAACGGTACGGAACACCGCGCCCGCGCCACGGTTCTGGTTGAACGCGTTGACACGGAAGCGCGCCAGGCCCGGGATCTCGAACGAGAAGTCGACCTCGAGGAATTCCTCGTAGTCGCGCCGCTGCTTGTCCGACATGATGTCGTAGACCAGCGCGTGCACCTGTTTGTGGTCCAGCGCCGGGATGTTGATCCGGCGTACGTCGCCATCGACCCGGATCATCGGCGGAAGGCCTGCCGATAGATGGAGGTCGGAAGCCTTGTTCTTGACCGAGAAGGCCAACAGTTCGGCGATATCCATGCGTGTCCCCTGCGCAGCAGCTGTGTTGATGCGGGCCCGGACTGCCCAGGCAGGCCCAAGCGTACTCCCCGGCCGCAGTATAGCGCCCTACCCGCGTCACAGATCCAGCCGGCAAAGGCCGCATCCCACCCTCACAACGGCGGCTGCGGGCTGCACCGGCCATGCCCACCCGGCCTGCAGGCGGAAAACGGTTCCGCTAGTCTGCCCGCTGCACTTTTCACCGGAACCAAGATGACTGCAGACGCTTCCTCCTCCCCCACCATCACCACCTTCATCGGCGGCGGCAACATGGCCCGCAGCCTGATCGGCGGCATGATCGCCAACGGCAGCGCACCGGACACCATCCGCGTGGTCGCGCCGAGCGAAGCAACCCGGCGCCGGCTGGAAGAGGAGTTCGGGGTGGACACATTCGCCTCGGCGGCCGAAGCCGTCCGCGGCGCCGGAGTGTGGATGTTTGCGGTCAAGCCGCAGGTGATGCGCGTGGTCTGCGAGGACCTGGCCGAACAGGCCCGCAGCGCGCGCCCGGTGGCCGTTTCCGTGGCTGCGGGCATCACCTCGGCACAGATGGAGCGCTGGCTGGGCGGCGACGCGGCGGTGGTGCGTGCGATGCCCAACACCCCCTCCCTGCTCGGCGCCGGCGTCACCGGCCTGTATGCCAACGCCAAGGTCGATGCACAGGGGCGTGCGCTGGCCGATGCAGTGCTCTCCACCGCCGGCCCCACCGTGTGGATCGACGACGAAGCGCGGATGGATGCGGTGACCGCGGTCTCCGGCAGCGGCCCGGCCTATGTGTTCCTGCTGGCCGAAGCCATGGAGGAAGCCGCCCTGGCCCAGGGCCTGCCCGCGGAGGCCGCCCGCACCCTGGTGCTGCAGACCATCCTCGGCGCCGCCCGCATGCTGACCGAGTCCGACGAAGCCCCGTCGGAGCTCCGCCGGCGGGTGACTTCCCCAGGCGGCACCACCCATGCCGCGATCCAGACCTTCGAACAGGGCGGGCTGCGGGAACTGGTGGCGCGCGCCATCGCCAGCGCCACCGGGCGCGGCGGCGAACTGTCCGCGGCGAACGACTGATGCCCATGCGCCTCGCCCTGCCCCTCCTGCTGCTGGCCATGCTGCTGGCCGCCTGTGGACCGGGTTCCGATATGGGCAGCGGTCAACCCCAGGTGGACGCCACTCCGGAAGAACTGGTGGCCCACGGCATGCTGGTCCAGGCCAGCGTGGCGCATACCGGCGCCCTGCCGGAGGCCATCGCCGCGCGTTACGGAGTCCAGCGCGAACGCCACGGCTTCATGCTGGTGGTGCGCGTGGCCAGCCCGGACCCCGGCGCGCAGGCACCAACGCCAGCGAAGGTGACGGCCAGCGTGCGCGACCTGCGCGGCGTGCAGCAGTCCATTGCCCTTGCAAACGTCGACGCAGGAACGGCCATGGAGTACGTGGGCACCTTCCAGATCCAGCCGCCCGATACGCTGACGCTGGAGGTGGAGGTAACCACCGCCGAAGGCCTGGTGGCGCCGCTGCGCTTCAGCCGCGAAGTGATGCCGGCCCAGCCCTGACCGGTTGGCCCAAGCGACTGGCGCCGCGCAGGCAGGCCCATTAACGCCTGGCTGCGCCCC
>DXCY01000174.1 GCA_019115725.1 Candidatus Luteimonas excrementigallinarum | reverse complement strand
ACTTCGATCGTGGCCCGGGTGACCCTGGGCCAACTGCGCGTGGTGGACCGCCTGCGTGAAACCGTGCGTCTGGGCGAAGGCCTGTACGGGAAAGGCCGGCTGCAGGTGGACGTGCGCGATCGCGCCCTCGCCTGCCTGGAGCGCTTCGGACAGCGGATCCGGCGGGTACCGCCGCACCACGTCCGCGCACTGGCCACCAACGCGGTACGCCGGATGGCGGTGCCGCGCGATTTCCTGGTGCCGGCCGAATACGCCCTGGGCCATGCGATCGAAGTGATTTCCGGGCGCGAGGAAGCGCGTCTCATCTACCAGGGCGTGTCCCACGTGCAGCCGCCCAAGCGCGGCGAGCGGCGGCTGGTGATCGACATCGGCGGTGGCTCCACCGAGTGCATCATCGGCCGCGGCCTGGACACGCTGGAGCGCGAGAGCCTGCAGGTGGGTTGTATTTCCAGCACCCGCCGGTTCTTCCCCAGCGGCAAGCTGACCCGGGCCAAATGGCAGAGCGCGTTCAACGAAGTGGCGGCCGAGTACCAGCAGTTCGCCGCCCGCTTCCGCGGCATCGGCTGGCAGGAAACGCTGGGCTCATCCGGCACCAACAAGGCCATTGGCGAAATGTGCGCGGCCATGGGCCTGACCAAGGGCGCGGTGACCGCGGAAGCGCTGCCCGTGCTGCGTGAGCGCCTGATCGAGGCCGGACACATCAATGCGCTGGACCTGCCGGGCCTGTCGGAAGACCGCCGGCCGGTCATTGCCGGCGGCCTGCTGGCGCTGGAGGCGGCCTTTGCCGTGCTCGGGCTGGAGCGCATGGCGATCAGCAAGGCCGCCATGCGCGAAGGCGTGCTGTACGACATGCTCGGCCGCGGCGGCGAGCACGATCCGCGCGAAGCGGCCATCCAGGCCCTCACCCAGCGCTACGGCATCGACGTGGCCCAGGCCGCGCGCGTGCACGCGACCTCGCTGCAGCTGTTCGACCAGGTGGCCGGCGACTGGCAGCTGGGTCCGGATGACCGGCTCATGCTGGGATGGGCCGCGCGCCTGCACGAGATCGGCCTGACCATTGCCCACAGCCAGCACCACGTGCATGGCGCCTACATCCTGGCCCACTCCGATATCCCCGGCTTCTCGCAGCAGGAGCAGCGCTTCCTGGCCGCCCTGGTGCAGACCCACCGGCGCAAGGTGTCGCGCAGCGTCTTCGACGTGCTGCCGGACCGGCTGATCGGCGCCGCGCTGCGGCTGGGCATCCTGCTGCGCCTGGCGGTGGTGCTGCACCATTCCGGCGAAGACGAGGCGCTGCCGCTGCCCACGCTCGCCGCCAGCGGGCCAACCCTGCGCCTGCAGATCGATCCGGACTGGCTGGAAGCCCACCCGCTGCTGCGCGCGGACCTGGAAGGCGAGCCCGATGCCATCCAGGGCCTGGGCATCCAGCTGCAGCTGGGCTGAGCCTGTCCGCTGCGGCGGTGTGCGGCGGGGCCGCAGCGGGGGCGTAGTATTCTGGCGGCACGATGTTGCCGCCGCTTCCCGGAGATTCCGCCGCATGAAAAAACGCCTGTCTTTCCTGCTCCTGGTCACCGCCGCCCTGCTGGCCGCCTGCACCAGCGGTCCGGTGCGCCGGGTCTCCGAACCGGCCGCCAGCATCCAGCAGCTGACCGTGGAAGCCGACGGCAGCTGGTCGGTTGATCTGAGGCTGCAGAACTACAGCAGCATCACCATGCGCTTTGACCGCGTGCGCCTTGAGATGCAGGTCAACGGCGAAGCCGCCGGTACCCTGGATGCCGCCCCGCAGCTGCAGATCTCGCAGGAGTCGGCCGACGTGATCAGCATCTCCCTTGCGCCCTCCTCCCAGGCCCGCCTGCTTCTGGCCGATGCCCTGGCCTCGGGACGCGGCGTGTCCTACTCCCTGGTGGGCAGTGCCAGCGCCGCGCCCACCGACCGCGGCAGCGTCCGCGACTACCCGATCAAGCGCGAAGGCGTGCTGAGCCCCATGCCCGGCCTGCCCGGCGTGCTGCGCTGACCGTCGCCTCCGCCTGCTGTCACCCTCCTTTCCAGCCAACGGAATGCCATGTCCAGTTACAAAGCTCCCCTGACCGATATCCGCTTCGTCCTCCACGATGTGCTCAACGTGGAGCCCATGTTCCAGCGCCTGGGCCTGGAGGATGCGAGCCGCGACGTGGTGGACGCGATCCTCGAGGAAGGCGCGCGCTTCACCGAAGCCGTGCTGGCACCGCTCAACAGCGTGGGTGATTCGGTCGGCTGCAGCTTCGACAAGGCCACCGGCGCGGTCACCACCCCGCCGGGCTTCCGCGAAGCCTACGAGCAGTACGTTGACGGCGGCTGGCCGGCGCTCAACGCGCCGCCGGAGTTCGGCGGCCAGGGCCTGCCCCACACCGTAGGTATGTCGCTGAAGGAAATGATCGACGCCGCCAACCTGGCCTGGGGCAACTTCCCGCTGCTTTCCCACGGCGCGGTCGAAGCCCTGCTGCACCACGGCGATGACTGGCAGAAGGAAACCTTCCTCAAGCCGCTGGTCGATGGCCGCTGGACCGGCACCATGTGCCTGACCGAGCCGCACTGCGGCACCGACCTCGGCCTGCTCAAGACCCGCGCCACGCCCGCCGACGACGGCAGCTACCGGATCAACGGCACCAAGATCTTCATCACTGCCGGCGACCACGACTTCACCGACAACATCGTGCACCTGGTGCTGGCGCGCCTGCCGGACGCCCCGGAAGGCTCACGCGGCATCTCCCTGTTCGTGGTGCCCAAGCGCAAGCTGGATGCCGAGGGCCGTTCCGGCGAGGCCAACGGCGTGCGCTGCGGTGCGCTGGAACACAAGATGGGCATCCACGGTTCGGCCACCTGCGTGCTGAACCTCGATGACGCCCAGGGCTGGCTGGTGGGCGAGCCGAACCGCGGCCTGATGGCCATGTTCACCATGATGAACTCCGCCCGCGTGGCCGTGGGCCTGCAGGGCCTGGGCCTGTCCGAGCGCGCCCTGCAGAACGCCCTGGCCTATGCCCGCGAGCGCCTGCAGATGCGCTCGCTCTCCGGCCCCAAAGCGCCGGAAAAGCCCGCCGATCCGATCATCGTGCACCCCGATGTGCGGCGCATGCTGCTGACCTGCAAGGCGCTGGTGGAAGGCGGCCGCGTGCTCGGCACCTACGCCGGCACCCTGGTGGACACCATGGCCCACGCTGATGACGCCGCCGAGCGCGAGCGCGCGGACGTGCTGCTTGGCTTCCTCACCCCCATCGTCAAGGGCTGCCTGACCGAGTGGGGCATTGAATGCACCTACAACGCCGTGCAGTGCTTCGGCGGCCACGGCTACATTGCCGAGCACGGCATGGAGCAGCTGGCCCGCGACGCCCGCATCACCACCCTCTACGAAGGCACCACCGGCATCCAGGCGCTGGACCTGATGGGCCGCAAGACCATGCAGCTGGAAGGCGCCGGGCTGCGCCTGTTCCTGGGCATGATCGATGAGTTCTGCAACGCCAACGAGGATGACGCCCTCACAGGTGAATTCATCGCACCGCTTCGGGCTGCGGCGGCCGAGTGGCAGGCGCTCACCGGCGCCATCGCCCAGCGGGCGGCCGGCAATCCGGAAGAAATCGGCGCGGCGTCCTGGGATTACCTGTTCTACTCCGGCTACGTGACCCTGGCCTACTGGTGGGCCCGCAGCGTGGCCGCCACCAGTGACAGCGCCCAGCCCGCAGCCTTCAAGCAGGCCAAGCTGGAAACGGCGCGCTTCTACTTCGCCCGCATCCTGCCGCGCACCCGGGCCCACAAGGCGGCGATCGAAAGCGGCGCCGATGCGCTGATGGCGCTGGACGCCGACGCGTTCTGACCGTCTGCCGTCCCGCACCGGGACAGCAGCCAGCGACACCAGGGGGCCGGAGCACATCTCCGGCCCCTTCGCGTTGAGGAGATACACACAGCGTCATAAATCGGGTATATGCTGTTTCTCCGATGAAGGACGACAGAGCGAAGCTTCGCCTGCTCCCCGCCGGACCTGGCACGCCGGTCGCCGATGCTTCGCCGACAACATTCCCGGGACACTCCTCGATCACGGCACGCCCGCTGCCGCTGGGCAGCGTCCGATTGCTTTCCCTTGATGCCCACGGACGCGTGCTGGACTGGATCAGCTGGCAGGATGCCGCCTGTCTCTATGCGCGCGACGCCGTCACCTGGACTCTGGGCGAACCCTGCCTGCAGGTGCACGGCGGCATCAATCGCGTGACCGGTGCGCGCAGCACCCTGGCCCTGCACCCCATCATTGCCGCCCGCGGCCACGCCGCCGGCGCCGCGCTCAACCCCACGCCGGCACTGACCAACACGGCGCTGTTCGCCCGCGACCAGCACCTGTGCCTCTACTGCGGCAATGGCTTTGCCCGCGGCAAACTCACCCGCGACCACGTGATTCCGCAATCGCAGGGCGGCCGCGACCTGTGGGAGAACGTGGTCACCGCCTGCTACCACTGCAACTCGCGCAAGGGCGGCCGCACCCCGGCCGAGGCGGCGATGCCGCTGCTCGCCGTGCCCTACCGGCCGAGCTGGATCGAGCATCTGATCCTCTCCAACCGCAACATCCTGGCCGACCAGATGGCCTTCCTGAAGTCGCAGCTGCCGCGCAACCCGCGCCAGCGCGCCTGATCCGCAGCGCTGCGGGAGCGCCCGGGCGGGTCCACGGCGAATCCGGCTAAACTCGGACCTCCATCACGTTGGTCGTTGCAGCATGGCTTTGACTCTTGGTTTCACCAGCATGGACCAGGCCACGGAAACCGCGCTCGGCGCCGCGTTCTCCGAAGCCGTCGCCAGGTTCCCCGGGCGCTTCACGCTGACCGACAGCGACGCTGCCGATTACGTCATCATCGACATGGACAGCCTGTACGGCCCGATGGGCTGGCTGCGCCTGCATGCGGCCGGCAAGCAGGTGATCGGCCTCACCGCCGCGGCCCGCACCCAGGCTGACTTCCGTCTGGGCCGCCCGTTCGATACCGATGCCATGGTGCAGCTGCTGCAGGAACTCTCTGCAAGCGCCGGTGAGTTGGCGGAGCCTGTCGTGGATGTCGCCACGGAAAACGAACCGGCGCCGGAAGCGCCGCCCGCTGACAGCCGTCCCGCACCGGTACAGGCCTCCGCTCCCGCTGCGCTGGCTGTTCCCGCAGCAACCGGAATCCAGGCGCCGGCAGCGGTTGCCATCGAACCAAACAGGCCCGCCGACCCCATTCCCCTCGCCGTCCGGCTGGCCGTTCCCGCGAGCGTGGACGAGGACACCGAGGTGGCCGTCGCCCCGCCGACCCCGGCGGCAGAACCGGCACCGGCCATCGTGGAAACGCCGGTCGCGCCGGAACCGGAACCCGAGCCCGAGCCCCCCCCGCCGCCGCGCGACCCGGTGTTCGCCGACTGGATGGTGCCCGGCAGCCTGCGGGGCCGCGTGCGCTTCCGCCGCGGCAACGGCCCAGAGCTCTGGATCGACGCCGATGCGCGCCAGTACCACGGTCCACAGCAGCTCAAACCACTGGCCGCCTATTTCGAGGGC
>DXCY01000173.1 GCA_019115725.1 Candidatus Luteimonas excrementigallinarum | reverse complement strand
GGTGGAGGTGATGCGCTCCTGCAGCACGCCCATTTCCTCGGCCAGGGTCGGCTGGTAGCCCACCGCCGACGGCATGCGGCCCAGCAGCGCCGAGACCTCGGTACCGGCCAGGGTGTAGCGGTAGATGTTGTCGACGAACAGCAGCACGTCCTTGCCCTTGCCGGTCTCGTCCTTCTCGTCGCGGAAGTACTCGGCCATGGTCAGGCCGGTCAGGGCCACGCGCAGGCGGTTGCCCGGCGGCTCGTTCATCTGGCCGTAGACCATCGCCACCTTGTCCAGGACGTTGGAGTCCTTCATCTCGTGGTAGAAGTCGTTGCCCTCACGGGTACGCTCGCCCACGCCGGCGAACACCGACAGGCCTTCGTGCGCCTTGGCGATGTTGTTGATCAGTTCCATCATGTTGACGGTCTTGCCCACACCGGCGCCGCCGAACAGGCCGACCTTGCCGCCCTTGGCGAACGGGCACATCAGGTCGATGACCTTGATGCCGGTTTCCAGCAGCTCGTTGGCTGCCGACTGGTCCTCGTAGGACGGCGCGGCGCGGTGGATTTCCCAGTGCGCGCTGGCGTCGACCGGACCGGCCTCGTCGATCGGGCGGCCGAGCACGTCCATGATGCGGCCCAGCGTGCCCTCGCCCACCGGCACCGAGATGGCATTGCCGGTGTTGGTGGCCACGAGGTTGCGCTTGAGGCCGTCGGTGGAGCCGAGCGCGATCGTGCGCACGACGCCGTCGCCGAGCTGCTGCTGCACTTCCAGCGTGATCTCGGTGTTGTCGACCTTCAGCGCGTCGTACACCCGCGGCACGTTGTCGCGCGGGAATTCAACGTCGACGACCGCGCCGATGATCTGAACGATCTTGCCCTGGTTGCTCATTGTGTGTTGCTCCGATTACCTGTTCTGGTGGCCGGCGCGGGCCGGCTGGATTCTGTGCTGATCCGGTCCGTCAGACGGCGGCGGCGCCGCCGACGATCTCCGAGATCTCCTGGGTGATCGCCGCCTGACGCGCCTTGTTGTAGGACAGGTTCAGGTTGTCGATCAGCTTGTTGGCGTTGTCGCTGGCGGCCTTCATCGCCACCATGCGCGCGGCATGTTCGGAGGCCACGTTCTCCATCACCGCCTGGTACACCAGCGATTCGATGTAGCGCGTCAGCACGTGCCCGAGCACGCCTTCCGGATCCGGCTCGTAGATGTAGTCCCAGTCGTGCCGGGCCACCTTCTCTTCCGATGCCGGCAGCGGCAGCAGCTGGTCGAAGGCGGCGCGCTGGGTCATGGTGTTCACGAAGTCGTTGTAGACCAGATACACGCGGTCCACATTGCCTTCGTTGTAGGCGTCGAGCATCACCTTGATCACGCCCACCAGCTGCTCCACCTGCGGCGTATCGCCCAGGTGGGTGACGCTGGCGACCATGTTCACCTTGATCCGGCGGAAGTACGTGGTCGCCTTCTGGCCGATGGTGACCAGATCGATCTCGACCCCGTTCTCCTGGTGCTTGCGGAATTCGCCCAGCAGCTTGCGGAACAGGTTGTTGTTCAGGCCGCCCGCAAGACCACGGTCGGAGGAGACGATCACATAGCCGACCCGCTTCACGTCCTGGCGCTCGACCAGGTACGGATGCTGGAACTCGGAGTTGGCCTGGGCCAGGTGTCCGATCAGCTGCTTCATCGCCCGCGCGTACGGACGCGACTCGCGCATCCGCTCCTGCGCCTTGCGGATCTTGGAGGCCGAGACCATTTCCAGCGCACGCGTCACCTTGCGGGTGTTCTGCACGCTCTTGATCTTGGTCTTGATTTCTCTACCGCCAGCCATCTCTTCTTCCCGTTGGGGGGCTTGGGCCCCTTTCCCGTGGAGCGGGCCGGGGCCCGCCGTTGGATTGCTACAGATCAGGGCGGGCCACTGCCCGCCCCGTCATTACCAGCTTCCGGTCTTCTTGAACTCTTCGACACCGCTCTTGAACGCAGCTTCGATGTCGTTGTTCCAGTCGCCGCTGGCGTTGACCTTTTCGATCAGCTCGCCGGCGGTGTTCTCGAAGTGCGCGTGCAGCGCCTCCTCGAAGCTGCCGATCTTCGCCACCGGCACGTCGTCCATGTAGCCCTTGTCGACCGCGTAGATCGACAGCGCCTGGTGGAACACGCTCATCGGCGCGTACTGCTTCTGCTTCATCAGCTCGGTCACGCGCTGGCCGCGCTCCAGCTGGCGACGGGTGGCGTCGTCCAGGTCGGAGGCGAACTGGGCGAACGCCGCCAGCTCGCGGTACTGCGCCAGGGCGATACGGATGCCGCCCGAGAGCTTCTTCATGATCTTGGTCTGGGCCGAGCCACCCACGCGCGACACCGAGATACCGGCGTTCACGGCCGGACGGATACCGGCGTTGAACAGGTCGGTTTCCAGGAAGATCTGGCCGTCGGTGATCGAGATCACGTTGGTCGGCACAAACGCGGACACGTCGCCGGCCTGGGTCTCGATGATCGGCAGCGCGGTCAGCGAGCCGGTCTGGCCCTTCACCTTGCCCTCGGTGAACTGCTCCACGTACTCCTCGGACACGCGCGCGGCGCGCTCCAGCAGGCGGCTGTGCAGGTAGAACACGTCACCCGGGTAGGCTTCGCGGCCCGGCGGACGGCGCAGCAGCAGCGAGATCTGGCGGTAGGCCACGGCCTGCTTGGACAGGTCGTCGTACACGATCAGGGCGTCTTCGCCGCGATCCATGAAGTACTCACCCATGGTGCAGCCGGAGTAGGCGCTGATGTACTGCATCGCGGCCGACTCGGAGGCAGTGGCAGCCACCACGATGGTGTGGGCCAGGGCGCCGTTCTCTTCCAGCTTGCGCACGATGTTGGCCACCGTCGAAGCCTTCTGGCCGATGGCAACGTACACGCACTTGATGCCGGTGCCCTTCTGGTTGATCACCGCGTCGATGGCCATCGCGGTCTTGCCGGTCTGGCGGTCGCCGATGATCAGCTCGCGCTGGCCGCGGCCGATCGGGATCATCGAGTCGACCGACTTGTAGCCGGTCTGCACCGGCTGGTCGACCGACTTGCGCCAGATCACGCCCGGGGCCACGCGCTCCACCGGTGCGCCCAGCTTGGCGTCGATCGGGCCCTTGCCGTCGATCGGCTCGCCCAGCGCGTTCACCACGCGGCCCAGCAGCTCCGGGCCCACCGGCACTTCCAGGATGCGGCCGGTGGTCTTGGCGGTATCGCCTTCGCGCAGGTGCTCGTAGTCACCCAGGACCACGGCGCCGACCGAGTCGCGCTCCAGGTTCAGCGCCAGCGCGTAGGTGGCGGTGCCGTCGGCGGTCGCGGGCAGCTCGATCATTTCGCCCTGCATCACGTCGGCCAGGCCGTGCAGGCGCACGATGCCGTCGGACACGCTGGTCACCGTGCCCTCGTTGCGGGCCTCGGCGGACAGCTTGACCTTGTCGATGCGCGACTTGATCAGCTCGCTGATTTCAGAAGGGTTGAGCGTGGTGGTTGCCATGGTTTCGTTTCCTGGTTCATGCGTCGCCGGGCGGCGCATGGCTTCGATGTTCGTTTGGTGTCCGGCTTCAGTGAGCCAGCGCGGATTGCAGGCGCTCCAGCTTGCCCTTGAGCGAGCCGTCGATGACCACGTCGCCGGCGGAGATCACCGCGCCGCCGATGAGGCTTTCATCCACCGCGGTCTCGACCTGGACCTCGCGGCCGAAACGGCGCTTGAGCGCGTCGCGGATCTGCTGGACCTCGGCCTCCGGCAGTTCGGCCGCCGAGGTGACCTTCGCCAGCACCACGCGCTCGTCCTCGGCGCGCAGGTCCTCGTACATCCCGGAGATCTCCGGCAGCACGCCCAACCGGCCGTTGTCGGCCAGCAGGGAAAGGAATCCGGCGAACTTGTCACCAGCACCTTCCGGCGCCAGCAGGGTCACCGCATGCTCGTGGGTCAGCGAGGGATGCACCAGCAGGGCCGCGACCTGCGGATCGGCCGCCACGCGCGCGGCAAAGCCGAGCGCGTCCGACCACTGCGCGGCCTGCCCGTCTTCGCGCGCAATGGCGAAAGCGGCGCGGGCATACGGGCGGGCGAGGGTCATGGACATCGGTCAGATCTCCGAAGCCAGCTCGTCGAGCAGGGCCTTGTGGGCGTCGGCGTTGATCTCGCGCTTGAGCAGGCGCTCGGCACCGCTCACCGCCAGCAGCGACACCTGGTGGCGCAGCTCCTCGCGGGCACGGGTGGCCGAAGCCTCGATCTCGGCGTCGATCATCGCCTTCTGGCGCAGGCCCTCGGTGACCGCTTCGGCCTTGGCGGCCTCGACGATCTGGGTGCTGCGGCGATGCGCCTGGTCGATGATCTCGTTGGCCTTGGCACGCGCTGCCTTGAGCTCGGCGTCGGCGGTTTCCTGCGCCTGGGCCAGAGCCCGCTGGCTGTTGTCGGCCGCGGCCAGACCCTCGGCGATTTTCTTCTGCCGCTCTTCAATCGCGTTGAGAAGCGGTGGCCACACGAAGGTGGCAATCAGCCAGATAAACGCGGCAAAAGCCAGCGCCTGGGCGATTAGGGTGAGATTGATACTCATCGTCGTGCTCTGCCTGTATTCGGGGCCCCGGCACATGCGGCCAGGGCGGTCCGTGTTGCGACCGGGCGAACCCCGTGGTCCGCCCGATGCCCGTTACTCCGTAACCTTTCGGTTAGACGGCCAGGCCACCAACCAGGAACGGGTTGGCGAAGGCGAACAGCAGGCCGACGGCGACGCTGATGATGAACGGGGCGTCGATCAGGCCGGCGGTGATGAACATACGCACCTGCAGCACCGGGATCAGCTCCGGCTGGCGGGCGGCGGACTCGAGGAACTTGCCGGCCATGATGGCCATGCCCAGGCCGGCGCCCAGCGCGGCCAGACCGACCATGAGGCCGACGGCCAGAGCGGTCGAGGACTGGACGGAGGCGATGAGAGCGAGTGCGGTTTCCATGGTTGTCTCCAGAACGGCTTGCTTGTTGGAAGGTTGAGTGAAGGGTGGAACTGAAACGGAACCGGCATGCAGCCGCCGGTCAGTGTGAATCCTCGGCGAGGCTGAGGTACACGATCGACAGCATCATGAAGATGAACGCCTGCAGCGGCACGACCAGGATGTGGAAGATCATCCAGCCCAGGCCGAACACGGCACCGCCGAGCACGCCGATCAGGAATGAGCCGCCGAGCACCCAGATCAGCAGGAACACGATCTCACCGCCAAACATGTTGCCGAACAGTCGCATCGCCAGAGAGATCGGCTTGGACAGCCACTCGACGATATTCAGCAGCAGGTTGGCGGGCATCGCCCACTTGCCGAACGGCGTCACCAGGAAATCCTTGGTGAAGCCGCCAATGCCCTTGGCCCGCAGGCCGAAGAACAGGGTCAGGAAGAACACGCTGATCGACAGGCCCAGGGTGGCATTGACGTCGGCGGTGGGCACCGGCTTCCAGTAATCCACCCCCACCCAGGACAGCGGGATCGAAACGAAGTCCGCAGGGACGAACTTCATCATGTTCATGAACAGGATCCAGAAGAACAGGGTGATCGCGATCGGCGTCACCAGCTTGCTGGAGCCCTGGTAGGTATCACGCGCCTGGCGGTCGACGAACTCGAGCAGGATCTCGACGAATGCCTGCCACTTGCCCGGCACGCCCGAGGTGGCCTTGCGGGTGCCCGCCCAGAACAGCAGGAACATGATCGCGCCCAGCACCAGCGAACCGATCAGGGTATCCACATGCACAGTCCAGAACCCGCCCTCACCGACCGAATGGGTCAGGTTCTGCAGGTGATGCTGGATGTAGCTCGAAGGGGTGAGTTCCGCTTCAACCGCCATAAGTCAGATGTTCCTGCCAGTTCAACGATTCAGTGACACGATTAATGACGGGCCGGAGGACCGGCCATTGCCAGCATCTGCGCCGCCAGGGCCACGATGACCCCCAGCACCATCGGCAGCGGAGGGAGCCCCGCGCCCGACATGCCAAACAGCAGCGCTCCCACGATGACCGCCCACTTCATCCCGGTTCCGGCCACCAGCCGCATCAGCGCGACCATGCCCGGGTTGGCACCGCCGCCAAGCGCAATGACGCTTGCCAGCCAGCCCCCGATCGCGACCGCTCCGCCGCCCAGCGCTACTGCCAGGGCCCAGTCGGCACCCTTGACCAGGAACGCCAGCGCTGCCACTGCAACCGCAGCGGCCTGCCAGACAATGGCGCGCCGTACCAGGCGCCGACCTTCGGCGGCGAACGTGAACACTTCAGGCTTCCGGATGATTGGGTAGGGAGCGGGACACAACGCAATAACTGTCCCGGTTAGCCCCAGAATTATAGCAGCCCGGGCGTTTGCGTCACAACCGCCGTCGGTCGTGCGGAACAGGGCGCGATGACAGGGAACTTTGTCCACCCAGCCGGGTCTGACC
>DXCY01000172.1 GCA_019115725.1 Candidatus Luteimonas excrementigallinarum | reverse complement strand
GCCCCGTCGTGGCCGGGAGGCCTTTGCGCGTAAGTAAAGGAGGAGGCCGTAGCCGCAGGCGCAGGCCGGGGGACATGGAGCGCAAGGCCTCCCGGCCACGGCGGGGCCCATCAGGTCACGGCGAGGCAAATCGAAGAAACAGCCCCGAACCTGGGAGATGCACCAAAAAAAACCCCGCCGAAGCGGGGTTTCCTGATTCTGACGGGAGGCGGACCTCAGTCCCCCATCTGCTTGCGCAGGTGCTCCCAGCGTTCCTGGGCGTCGATCGTGCGCTCGGCCTCGGGACGTGCTTCCAGCCGTTCCAGACCGATCTCCTCGCCCGTATCCACGCAGTAACCGTAGTCACCTTCGTCGACGCGGCGGATGATGCTCTCGATCTTGCTGATCAGCTTGCGGTAACGGTCGCGGGTACGGAGCTCCAGCGCGTTCTCGGTCTCCCGGCTGGCGCGCTCGGCCTCATCGCCCACGTCGCGCACTTCACCGCGCAGGTTCTCGATGGTCTGCCGCGACTCTTCCACCAGCTCCTCGCGGCGGCTGAGCAGCTTGTGGCGGAAGTATTCGAGCTGCAGCGCGCTCATGTACTCCTCTTCCACGCCGGGCTTGTAGCCCTTGGGCAGGATCGGACGGCCACTGGCCTTGTCGGTCTCGTACTGCACCACTTTGTATTTGGTCTTCACCGCCGGCGCGGGCTGGCGCGCGGTTACGGCCACGGCCACCTTGCCACGGGTCGCCTTCTTGGCCGGCACGGTCTTCTCTGCTGCCTTCCTGGCAACCACCTTCTTCGCGGCAACCTTCTTTCCCACCGCCTTCTTCACGGCTGCCTTCTTGGCAGGGGCCTTGGTCGCGGCTGCCTTCTTCGCCACGGTCTTCACTGGAGCTTTCTTCACTGCCACCTTCTTTGCTGCCGCCTTCTTCGTTGCGGCTTTACTGGCAGCGGCCTTTTTTGCCGCTGCCTTCTTGACTGGAGTCTTGGTGACCGCCTTGGTGGCGGCCTTTTTCACAGCAGCTTTCCCGGCCACCGTCGAAGCCGCCTTCTTCACAGGCGCCTTGGCGGCAGAACCCTTGCTGACGGACTTCTTGACGGTTTTCCTGGTAGCCACTGCGATAACCCCGACTGCGGATTCCCTTGGTGTGGGAAGGCGCGCTGTTATACCCTGCCAAGGCTTCAGCGGCAAGTTCAGCCGCCGATTTCCCGGCAGTTTCCAGACCGTGATCGACCGTTTTCTCATCGCCCTGCTGCGCCTGTACAAGCGGCTGATCAGCCCCCTGCTCGGCCCCCGTTGCCGGTTCGTGCCCAGCTGTTCCGAATATGCGATGACGGCGATCGGACGCTACGGCGCCTTCCGGGGCGGCTGGATGGCCATGCGCCGGCTCGGCCGCTGCCATCCGCTGCACCCGGGCGGCCACGACCCGGTGCCCGGGTCACCCCCACCACGTACGGAATCCAAGCAATGACCGACACCCTGATTGTCAACGCCCGCCTTGTGAACGAGGGCCGTGAATTCGACGGCGACCTGCGCATCCAGGGCGGCCGCATCGCCGAGATCGGCGCGGGCCTGGCTGCACGCGGCAACGAGCGCGTGGTGGACGCCGCCGGCCGGCGCCTGCTGCCGGGGATGATCGACGACCAGGTGCACTTCCGCGAGCCGGGCATGGAGTACAAGGCCGATATCGCCACCGAATCGGCGGCGGCCGTGGCCGGCGGGCTCACCAGCTTCATGGACATGCCCAACACCAGCCCGCCCACGCTCGACCGCGACGCGCTGGAGGACAAGTACGCCCGCTCGGCGGGCCGTGCCCGCGCCAACTACGGCTTCTATTTTGGCGCCAGCAACGACAACCTGGAGGCCGTGCGCGCCCTGGACCCCAAAGCCGCGCCGGGGGTGAAAGTGTTCATGGGTGCCTCCACCGGCAACATGCTGGTGGACGATCCGGACATCCTTGATGGCATCTTCCGCGACACCCCGGTGCCGATCATCACCCACTGCGAGGACACCCCGATGATCGACGCCGAGCTGGCCCGCTTCCGGGCCGAGTACGGCGATGACATCCCCGCCGGCCTGCACCCGGATATCCGTTCGCGCGAGGCCTGCATCAAGTCCACCCGTCTGGCGCTGGAGCTGGCCCGGCGCCACGGCACCCGCCTGCACGTGCTGCATATTTCCACCGCCGACGAGCTGGCCCTGTTCGAGGCCGGCCCGCTGGTGGATGCCGAGGGCAAGGTGCGCAAGCGCATCACGGCCGAAACCTGCATCCACTTCCTGCGCTTCGCCCGCGAGGACTACGACCGCCTCGGCCACCAGATCAAGTGCAATCCGGCGATCAAGGAAGCCAGCGACCGGGACGCGCTGCGCCGGGCGATCGCCGATGACGTGATCGACGTGCTGGCCACCGATCACGCCCCGCACTCCTGGGAGGAGAAGCAGAGCCCCTACGTGCGCGCGCCCAGCGGCCTGCCGCTGGTGCAGTTCGCGCTCAACGCGGCGTTGGAGTGCGTGCACGAGGGCCACTTCGATACCGCCAGGGTGGTGCAGAAGTTCGCCCACGCCCCGGCGCAGCTGTTTGACGTGGCCGGCCGCGGTTTCCTGCGCGAAGGCTACTGGGCCGACCTGGTGCTGGTGGAAGACACCCCGTTCACCGTGACCCGGGAGCAGGTGCTGTCGCGCTGCGGCTGGTCGCCATTCGAAGGCACCACGTTCCGCAGCCGTATCGCGTCCACCTGGGTCAACGGCGAGCTGGCCTGGGACGGCGAACATCTGGTCGGCGAGCCGCAGGGACGGCGCCTGGAGTTCAGCCGCTGATGCGCGCCCTGCTCCGGCTGTGTCTGTTGGCGCTGCTGGCCTGCGCCGCTCCGGCGGCCATGGCCGATGCCCAGCGCATCGTCTTTCCCGCCGAAGTCCAGCAGGGCGCGATGGTGATCGGCAAGGTACCGCCGGGCAGCCGGGTTGAGCACGCGGGCCGGAATCTGCGGGTCACGGGCTACGGCAGCGTGGCGTTCGGCATTGGCCGCGATCACAGCGGGCCTGCCGAGGTCCGCGTCACCCGCCCTGACGGCACGGCGGAAACCATTCGCATCGCCGTGGGCGCGCGCGACTGGCCGCTGCAGCGGGTGGACGGCGTGCCATCGGCCACCGTGGATCCGCCGCCGCAGGTGGCCGCGCGTATCCAGCGCGAGCAGGCCCAGGTGGCCGCGGCACGCGTCGAGGATCGCCCGCTCACCGGCTTTGCCCAGCATTTCACCTGGCCGGTGGAAGGCCGCATCAGCGGCCGCTTCGGCCGCGCCCGGGTGTACAACGGCAAGCCGGGCGCACCACATTCGGGCATGGATATCGCCGCCCCGACCGGTACCGCGATCCGCGCGCCGGCCGCCGGCGTCATCATCCTGGCCGAGCCGGACCTGTACATCACCGGCGGCACGGTACTGATCGACCACGGCCACGGAATCGGCTCGAATTTCCTGCACCTGTCGCGGCTGGACGTGAAAGCAGGCGACACGGTGCAGCAGGGTCAGATCATCGGCGCCGTGGGCGCAACCGGCCGCGCCACCGGTCCGCACCTGCACTGGGGCATGACCTGGTTCGACGTGCGGATCGACCCGCAGCTGGTACTCGAACGCGCGCCCTGACCCGGCGCTGCGCCGGGCGGGGCGATGGCTGAGTTCCGACTCAGCCGGTGACGCGGGCGACGGCGTCGTGGGCGTGCAGGCTTTCGTAGTGGGCCACGCGGGCGTCGAACTTCTCCACCCGCTCATCCGCCGACAGCACCGCGGCCACGCGGCGGGCGGCATCTTCGCAGAACATCAGGTTGTCAGCGTTGAGGCGGGCGAATGCCTGCTCGTCCTCACGCTTGACCGCGGTCTGCACCGGGGTGCCGAGGGCTGCTTCAATCCCGTCCACCAGCGCCGCCAGCGGGATCTCGTCGAACGCCGGACGCAGCTCCACCCGCACGTGGGCGCGGCTGCGCTGGGCGTGCGGGGTGGCGGCGAGGCCGCGCTCGGAGGCCAGCCACTCTTCCACCACGGCAGCCGACAGCGGGCGCGCCGCGGCGAAATCCGCCGTAAAACGATCCGCGTTGGCCTGGCGCGACAGCGCCGCAGACGCCGGGCAGGTGCTGGAATAGTCCACCGAGAAGGTCAGCGCAAGGCGGAAGTGGCCGTCGGCGATCGTCGCCTCCAGCTCCACCGGGTAGTTCTTCCAGCCGGCGTTGTCGCTGGCCAGGGCGGCGCGCTTGAGCAGGTGCTCGTAGCGCAGCACCAGGCGCGCCGAGGTCGACAGCCCGCGCTGGGATTCCACCAGATCCTGCAACACCCGGCGCAGCCCGGCCACGGTCATGGTTTCGGTAGCGAAAGCGTCCTGCAGCCGCAGGTACAGGCGCGACATGTGGATGCCGCGGGTTTCCGGCTTGCGCAGGTCCACGAAAACATCCACCGAAGCCGGCACCTGGATCGCCCCGCCCCCGCCATCGGCCAATCGCAGCGGCAGTGCGATCCGCTCCATGCCCACCCAGTCCAGGGCGCGGGCGGCAAAGGCGGCGTCGTCGGCGACGTCGGGAAGGGGCTGGGCGGGGGATTGGCTCATTACGCGGGGGCCTGTGCGGCGATGGGGGTCAAGGCTGGATAGTGTAACGGGAGGCTCCGCAACGCCCCTGAAACGCTGCGTCCGGCGATCGCACCATGATGATGGTGCCGGGGTGGCTCAGCCGCCGCGCACGGCGCGCCACGAGGCGCCCAGCACCCGCCAGCCGGAGAGCTGCTGCTTCTGCCTGCCGGAGGCCAGCGCTGCCAGCCGGGCACGCAGCAGGGCCCGGTGCAGCCGCCCGGCGCGCGAACCGCCGGCCTGCCGCAGCCAGCGCTCCAGGAGCCACGCGGCATCCTCGCGCGAACCGGTAAGGATCGCCCGCGACGCAAGCAGGGCCAGTGCGTTGGCTCCGGTCGCCGGTACGCGCGCCCGGGCAGCACCCTGCCCGCCCAGTGCGGCTTCGCAGTCATCCATGGCCTTGGACAGGCCGGCCAGGGCAGGCTCGGCCGTGGCCGCATCCTGACCGCGGGTGGACGGCAATGCCGACAGCGCCCGGGCCAGGCCGGTCCAGGGGGCAGGCATGCGCTGCAGCGCCGCGCCCAGCGGATGGCGTCGGCCACCTTTGCCCCAGCCTTCCAGCTCCTCGTGCCACCAGGCCAGCTTGGCCAGCCCGGGCGTCGGGTCTTCCCCGCCCCAGGCGGATTCGACCAGCTCGTTCTGCAGCGCCAGCCAGGCGAGGGCCTGTTCGCGCTCATCGGCGGGAACGAACGCCTCGGCGATGTCCCATTCCGGCCAGCACCGCCGCCATTTGGCGGTGAAGTCTTCCGCCGCTTCTTGCTGTTCCATGGCTCAGCCCACGACCGGCCAGGCGGCCGGATCCAGCAGCGCCTGCGGCTCATCCACCATCACATCGCCCTGCCAGGCGATCGGGTCGTCCCCGTCCAGCCGGTAGCCCCACAGCGCCACCACCGCTGGCATGCCGGCGGCGCGTGCAGCAACGATGTCGCGTTCGTCATCACCCACGTAGGCGCAATGGGCGGCGGGCATTCCCAGTTCTTCGGCCGCGTGCAGCAGCGGCAGCGGGTGCGGCTTGCGTTCGGCCAGCGTGTCGCCGCCCACCAGCACGGCGCAGCGCGATTGCCAACCCAGCTGCGGCACCACCTCACGCGCCAGGTATTCCGGCTTGTTGGTCACGATGCCCCACACGGTGCCGGCCTGTTCCAGTGCCGCCAGCATTTCTTCCACGCCGTCGAAGGGACGGCTGTGGCGGCCGAGTTCCTGGCGGTAGATATCAAGGAATTCCGGCACCAGCGCAGCGATCTCTTCGGCGGACAGGTGCGGGAACGCCACCGAGGACATCGCCCGTGCGCCCTTGGACACCGTGGGCCGCAGCGCGGCCAGTGCCAGCGGCGGCATGTCGCGGGAAGCACGCATGCGGTTGACGGTGGCCAGCATGTCCGGCGCGCTGTCCAGCAGCGTTCCGTCCAGGTCGAACAGTACGGCGGGCGGGAAGCGGCCCGCCACGGACTCAGTCATTGCCCGCTTCCGGCTTGCGCGCCGCGGCCAGGTAGTTGACCCCGGTGCGCCGCGACAGCCGCGCCGCATTGCGCCACGGCTCATAGATCATGCCGCTCACGTCTTCCAGCTGCAGGCCCACGCCGCGCAGCCAGGCGCGCAGTTCCGACGGCTTGATGAAGTCCTCGTACCGGTGCGTGCCCCGGGGCAGCAGCCGGGCTACGTACTCGGCCCCCACAATCGCCAAGACAAAGGCCTGCGGCGTGCGATTGAGGGTGGAAACAAACAGCAGGCCGCCCGGCTTGAGCAGGGTGGCACAGGCCTGCAGGATCGCCGCCGGGTCCGGCACGTGTTCCAGCATTTCCATGCAGGTCACCACGTCGAAGCTGCCGGGCCGGGCCGCGGCCAGCGCTTCCACCGGCTGGACCTGGTAATCCACCTCCACGCCCGATTCCAGCGCATGCAGCCGGGCCACCTTGACCAGCTCATCGGCCAGGTCGATGGCGGTGACCTTCGCGCCCGCGCTGGCCATGGCTTCGCTCAGCAGCCCGCCACCGCAGCCCACGTCCAGCACCTGGGCGCCGCGCAGCGATGCACGCGCAGCCACGTAGTCCAGGCGCACGGGGTTGAGCGCGTGCAGCGGCTTCTGCGGTCCGTCCGGATCCCACCAGCGGCTGGCCAGGGCGGCGAATTTGTCGAGTTCCGCCTGGCGGAAGTTTTCAGTACTCACGGGGTGCGTCCATGGAGGGTGGCAATGCGTTCGCGCCATTGCCTGGCATTGGAGATCAGGGCGTCTTCATCCATGTCCACCAGCGTGCGCGAGGCCAGTCTGGCCTTGCCGGCGATCCACACATCGCTGACCTGGTGGCGCCCGGTGGCGTAGACCAGCTGCGAAAGCACGTTGTGCAGCGGCTGGGATTCAAGGCCCGAGAGGTCCACGCAGGCCAGGTCGGCCTGCTTGCCCGGTTCGATCGAGCCCACCAGGTGGTCGAAGCCGATCGCCTTCGCCCCGCCCAGCGTGGCCGCACGCAGCGCGGTCGCCGCGTCGAAACCGGCGGCATCGTTGGCCACCGCCTTGGCCAGCTGGGCCGCGGTACGGGTCTCGCCGAACATGTCCAGGTCGTTGTTGCTGGCGCAGCCGTCGGTACCGATGGCCAGGTTCACCCCCGCCCGCTCCAGCGCGCACGCCGGGCAGAAGCCCGAGGCCAGCTTGAGATTGGATTCCGGGCAGTGCACCACCGATACGCCGCGTTCGGCGCACAGGTGGATCTCGGCCTCGGTCAGCTGGGTCATGTGCACCGCGATCAGTCGGTCGTTGATCAGCCCCAGCCGATCCAGCCGCGCAATCGGACGCTGGCCGTACTGCTTCTGCGAATCCTCCACCTCCTGGGCGGTCTCATGCAGATGCAGGTGCACGGGCACGTCCAGCTGGTCGGCCAGCATGCGGATGCGCTCGAAGCTGGCGTCCTTGACCGTGTACGGCGCGTGCGGGACGAAGGCGGTGTCGATCAGCGCGTCGCCGCGCCACTGGTCGTGCACCTCCCCGGCCTTGTCGAAGTATTCATCGTCGCTTTTGGCCCAGGCGGTGGGAAAATCGATCACCGGCAGGCCGACCCGGGCCCGGAACCCGTGGCGCCGGTAGGTGGCCGCCTGCACATCGGGGAAAAAGTAGTTCTCGTTGACGCAGGTGGTGCCGCCGCGCAGCATCTCGGCGATCGCCAGCTCCACGCCGTCGGCCACGAACTCGGGCCCGATCACCGCCGCTTCCACCGGCCAGATGTGCTCCTGCAGCCACACCATCAGCGGCAGGTCGTCGGCGATGCCGCGCAGCAGGGTCATCGGGTTGTGGGTGTGGGCATTGACCAGCCCCGGCATCACCGCACCCTGCGGCCGCGACACCGTTTCCTTCGCGCTGAACCGCGCGCGCGCCTCGGCAATCGGCAGCACGGCCACGATGGCGCCGTCGCGGACCGCAACGGCATGGTTCTCCAGCGCCACGCCGTGCGGCTCGATCGGGACCACGTGCCCGGCTTCGATCAGCAGGTCAACGGCTTCGGGAGCGGTGTCGGTCATTCGCTGGCTCTCGTTTCACGGCAGGGGCTGACCCCGCGAACGCGGGGACGCGGGGATGCGCCAACACAGGCTGGCTGGCCGCCCGCCGGCAGGCGGACGGCCACCGGATCACTTCACCCGGCCCACGTACTCGCCGGAGCGGGTGTCGACCTTGATCACCTCGTCCTGGCCGACGAACAGCGGCACGCGGACCACGGCGCCGGTTTCCAGGGTGGCCGGCTTGCCGCCGCCGCCCGAGGTATCGCCGCGCACGCCCGGATCGGTCTGGGTGATCTGCAGTTCGACGAAGTTCGGCGGGGTGACCTGGATCGGGGTGCCGTTGAACAGGGTCACCACGCACTCCTCTTCGCCCTTGAGCCACTTCTCGGCGCCGCCCATGCCGGCCGCATCGGCCTGCACCTGCTCGAAGGATTCCGGATTCATGAAGTGCCAGTACTCGCCATCGCTGTACAGGTACTGCATATCGGTATCGACCACGTCGGCGGCTTCCACCGAGTCGGTCGACTTCATGGTGACTTCCTGCACCCGGCCGGTACGGATCTGCCGGTACTTGACCCGGGTGAACGCCTGGCCCTTGCCCGGTTTGACGTAATCGGTTTCGGTGATGATCGCCGGTTCGCCGTGAACCAGGATCTTCATCCCGTTCTTGACGTCGTTCATGCCGTAGCTGGCCATCGGTAGCTCCTGCGGTGCCCGCCGCGCGGGCGGATAGAATGTGGAAGCCCGGTCCAATGTCCCGGGCCGGACGGAAACTGACCATTCATGATACCTGCAGCCCCCCTCTCCATGCAGCATCGGCGCTGGCAACAGGCCTGGCGCGAGGCGGTACGGGACCCGCGTGAACTGCTCGCCCTGCTTGGGCTGGAGCAGGCGGCGGAGTCCGTTTCCGCCGCTGCGGCGGCCCAGTTCCCGCTGCGGGTGCCGCGCGGATTCGTTGCCCGCATGCGCCACGGCGACATCAACGACCCGCTGCTGCGCCAGGTGCTGCCGCTGAACGAGGAAATGCGTCCGGTGCCCGGCTTCGACATCGACGCCGTGGGCGACGGCGCGGCGCGCGCCGGACGGGGACTGATCCGCAAATACAACGGCCGCGCCCTGCTGGTGTCCACCGGCAGCTGCGCGGTGCACTGCCGCTACTGTTTCCGGCGCCATTTCCCCTATGCCGAGGAAACCGCGGCCGCTGGTGGCTGGCGCGATGCCGTCGCGGCGATCGCCGCCGATCCCGGCATTGACGAGATCATCCTCTCCGGCGGCGACCCGCTGTCGCTGGCCACGCCGAAGCTCGCCGAGCTGACCGACGCGCTCGCCGGCGTACCGCACCTGCGCCGGCTGCGTATCCACAGCCGCCTGCCGATCGTGCTGCCCGAGCGGGTGGATGATGAATTCATCGCCTGGCTGGGCGCCCTGCCCTGGGCCACCTCGGTAGTGGTGCATGCCAACCACGGCAACGAGTTCGACGCCTCCGTGGCCGCCGCGATGACGCGCCTGCGCCAGGCCGGCGCCACCCTGCTCAACCAGGCCGTGCTGCTGCGCGGGGTCAATGACAGCGAGCAGGCGCTGGCCGACCTGTGTGAACGCGGCTTCGACGCAGGCGTGCTGCCCTACTACCTGCACCAGCTGGACCGGGTCGCCGGTGCCGCGCACTTCGAGGTGTCCGACGCCACGGCGCTGGACCTGCACCGCGCCCTGCTCCACCGCCTGCCGGGCTACCTGGTTCCAAAGCTGGTGCGCGAAGTTGCCGGGGACGCGTCCAAGCGCCCACTTTGAACCGGCTGCAATGGACTCAACCCGGGGCGCATGGCATAACCCCGGGGCAATTCTTGGGAGACTCAATGGCGACACACCAAGACAACGCGCTGCGGCTGATGGTCATCGACGACAGCATGGAAG
>DXCY01000171.1 GCA_019115725.1 Candidatus Luteimonas excrementigallinarum | reverse complement strand
GGAACGCGGTCTGCAGGCAGTGATAGCCGTCCTCGCGCCGCCCGGTAATGCGGAGGAACAGGTTGAGCTTGGCCGGCGCCGGCCAGTGGCTCCAGTCGTGCGCGTCGGGCCCGGCCATGCTCAGCTGCCGCCAGGCGCCGGGGCGCCCAGCGTCCACTCGTCAACCATCAGCCGCACCCGGGCCTCACCCCGCACGGCATCGACCCGCGCCGGCAGCGCAGCGGCGGCGGCCTCCGGCCCGTCGGCCTGCACCGGCTGCCAGCGCACGTAATCAATCGTCCATCCGCCCTGGCGGAGACGCACCAGGCGGCCCTCGGCGGAAAATTCCATCTGCGCAGGCCCGAACTGCGCCGGATCCGCGCGGGTCGCAGCCGCCCATGCGGCCATTGCGCCCACCGGCACCTGCATGCCGGTGGCTTCATACAGCAGCAGCATCGCATCCGGGCCCTGCAGCGGGCCGCCGTCCAGGCCGTCAATACGGGCGCCATCGGGACCCGCGGCCAAGCTCCAGCCCTGGCGGGTAACGGGGGCGCGGAGCATGACCCGATACTCCCCGCCGGACTGCCACCATTCCAGCCGGCCGCTGCCGCCATCGCTGCCGTTGGACAGGGCCACCCTGCCGTTGAACGCCACCGGGCCTGCCGCGGCCAGCATCGCTTCGCGCACGCGGACGCCGGCTTCGGCGGCTTCCAGCGCGGGGCCGGACAGCACCACCGCATCCGGGGCGCGCACCGACTGGCTCACGCAGCCGGCCAGCAGGACGGCGGCAAGCAGGCCCAGGCACCGCACGGCGGCCTTCACAGCTCGATCCCCGTCAGCTCCAGCGAGCGCAGCAGGGCCCGGTTGGCCGGATCAAGCGCATGCGCCTTCTCGAAGAATTCCTGCGCCTCGTCCCGCCGCCCAAGCTCCCACAGCACCTGGCCGATGTGCGCCGCCACCTCGGCGTCGCGCAGGATCGACCATGCCCGGCGCAGTTCCACCAACGCCTCGTCGTACCGGCCCAGGCGGTACAGCACCCAACCGTAGCTGTCGATGATGTGGCCGTTGTCCGGCTCGGCCAGGCGCGCGCGGTCGATCAGGGCCAGCGCCTCCTCGAAGCGCTCGGTGCGATCGGCCAGGGTGTATCCCAGCGCGTTGAGCGCGTGCACGTTCTCGGGCTCGGCCACCAGCAGGCGGCGCAGGTCGGCCTCGGCACGGTCGATATCGTCGCGCCGCTCCCACATCAGGGCCCGGGCGTACAGCAGGGCGCCCTCGTCGGGCCAGGCCGCCAGGCCGCGGGCGTAGGCATCCAGCTCGCCCGGCTCGTCACCGGCCTCGCGGCGCAGCTCGGCCTCCATCAGGTAGGAATCGCGGCGCAGGTCTTCCCCGATGGCGGCGTCGGCCTGCAGCGCGCGCAGTTCGGCGAAGGCTTCTTCATGGCGTTCCAGGTCAAACAGCACCTTGGCACCGCGCAGCCGGGCGATATCCCGCTGCACCCCGCCCGGCACGCTCCGATACCACTCCAGCGCCTCGGCGGGACGGTCCATGTACTCGGCCAGCTGGCCCAGCAGCAGGCGCCAGCCCGGATGCGGGGCGTCGGCACGGCCGGACAGCTCACCGTAGAGGGCTTCCAGGCCTTCGTTGTCCTCGGCCCGCACCAGCAGCGAGGCCCGCAGCGCGTAGCTGCGCTCATCCTGCGGCCCCATGGCCATCACCCGGGCGGCGGAATCCAGCGCCTCCAGCTGCTCGTACTGGGCCGCGATCGCCAGCCGCAACTCAGGCGATTCCAGGGCCTGGGCCTCGATCCGCTCCAGCGCCTGCCGGGCCGCGTCATCATCACCGCCCTCGCGGGCCTGGGCCGCGCGCAGCAGCGCTACCCGCGGCTCGTCGGGAAAACGCTGGACCACTTCTTCCACGATCCGCGCGGACAGCGCCTCATCGCCGAAGCGCTGGGCCAGCCCGCCAAACCCCAGCCAGGCGCGCAGGTCATCGGGAACGGCATTGGCGTCCAGCAGCCGCTGCAGGATCCGGGCGGACGCCTGCTGGTCGCGGGTGCCACCACCCAGGGCGCCGACGGCATAGCCCCAGGCACGTGGATCCGGATCGCGCAGCAGGCTTTCCAGCGCACGGCGGGCGCGCCGGTCGCGGCCCGTCCGCAGCAGCCAGTTGGCCTCGGCCGAGCGCATCGCCAGGCTTTCCGGCGCCAGCGCCTGCCACTGGGACAAGGCCTCACCGAGCAGGGCATCGTCGTTGCCCACCAGCGCCACCTGCACGGCGCGCTCCACCAGCGCCGCATCTCCGCCGGTCGCCTCGGAGGCCTGGAGGAACCAGCGTACGGCTTCGTTCAGCTTGCCCGCACGCAGGGAAAATTCGGCTGCCATGGCGGCACCGATCGCCTCGCCGACCTCGGCGGGCTCGGGCTCGCGTGCGTTTACGGCCAGCGGCGCCAGCAACGCCGCGGACAGCAGCCAGCCGCGCAATACAGGGCCGATCAGCCCCCGGCCGCGGACCGGAAGGCGGTGTTTGGCAAATGGAACAGGCATTGCGGGCGGGTGGGCCGTAAAATGGGGGAATCGGAAGCAAGCTTATAGCAAGCCACTGAACGGACCAGACACCAGCACCATGAGCATCATCGCCCTGGGTATCAATCACCGGAGCGCCCCCATCGCCCTGCGCGAACGGGTGGCTTTCTCCGGCGATGCGCTGCCCCTTGCGCTGACGCAGATGCGCGCCCTTCCCGCCGTGCGCGAAGCCGCCCTGCTCTCCACCTGCAACCGCACCGAGCTGTACGCGGTGGCCGATGATGAGGGCGAAGCGCTGATCGACTGGCTGGCCAACGTGCCGGGCGGCGGCAGCGACCTGCGCTCCTATCTCTACCACCACCAGGGTGGCGACGCCGTGCGCCACCTGTTCCGGGTGGCGACCGGGCTGGATTCCCTGGTGCTGGGCGAACCGCAGATTCTGGGCCAGGTGAAGGAAGCCTGGACCAGCGCCCGCGGCGCCGGCGCGCTGGGCAGCCAGCTCGATCGCCTGTTCCAGCAGGCCTTCGTGACCGCCAAGCGCGCGCGCACCGAAACCAGGATCGGCAACAGCCCGGTCTCGGTGGCCTCGGTGGCGGTGCGGCTGGCGGAAGAGTCCTTTGCCCGGCTGGAAGACTCCAGCGTGCTGCTGATCGGCGCCGGTGAAACCATCGAGCTGGCCGCCCGCCACCTGGCGCAAGCGAAGGTGAAGCGGCTGATGGTGGCCAACCGCACCCTCGCCCACGCCCAGGAGCTGGCCTCACGGCACGGCGGGGTGGCCCTGCCGCTGGTCGAGATCGACCGCCACCTGGCGCAGGCCGATGTGGTGTTTTCCGCCACTGCCAGCCGCGAACCGGTACTGCAGCAGCACCAGGTGCAGGCTGCGCTGAAGGCCCGCAGGCACCGGCCGATGCTGCTGCTTGACCTGGCCGTGCCGCGCGATATCGCCCCGGACGTGGCCGAGCTCAAGGACGCCTACCTCTATACCGTCGACGACCTGGAGCGTTCGGTGGAGGACAACCGCCGCAACCGGCGCGAGGCCGCCGAAGCCGCCGAAGCAATCGTGGAGCTGCAGGTGGCACGCTTTTCCGAAACCCAGGCGATCAGCCACCTGACCGGCCCGCTGCGCCGGCTCCGCGCCCACGGTGAGAATGCCCGTGAAGACGTGCTGGAGCGCGCCCGCCGCCAGCTGGCCGCCGGCCAGGATCCGGAGCAGGTGATCGAACGCCTGGCCCACACCCTGACCAACCGGCTGCTCCATGCCCCCACCGCCGCGGTCCGTGAAACCGCCCGCAGCGGCAACCTGGAGCTGGCCCACGCCCTCGACCGGATCCTCACCTCTGAACGCACCCGCGATGCTTCCGACCCTGCGCCATAAGCTGGAGGCGCTGGCCGAGCGCCGCGATGAACTGGAACGCCTGCTCTCCGACCCCGACGTGGCCGGCGACCAGACCCGCTTCCGCGCCTATTCCCGCGAGTTCTCCCAGCTGGAACCGCTGGCCGCCGCTCTGGCCGACGAAGCGCGCGCGCGCACCGACCTGGCCGAGGCCGAGGCCATGCGCGGCGATCCGGAGCTGGCCGAATTGGCCGAGGAGGAAATCGCCCGGGCCAGCGCGCGTCTGGAAGAACTGAACCAGGTGCTGCTGGCCCTGCTGGTGCCACGCGACGCCCGCGACGACGGCGGGCTCTACCTTGAAATACGTGCCGGCACCGGCGGCGACGAGGCCGCCATCTTCGCCGGCGACCTGCTGCGCATGTACACCCGCTACGCCGAGCAGCGCGGCTGGCGGCTGGAGATCGAATCGGCCAACCATGGCGAGCACGGCGGCTTCAAGGAAGTCATTGCCCGGCTCGAGGGCGAAGGCGCCTACGCCCGGCTCAAGTTCGAATCAGGCACCCACCGCGTACAGCGCGTGCCGGAAACCGAATCCCAGGGCCGCATCCACACCTCGGCCGCGACGGTAGCGATCATCCCGGTCGAGGACGAGGCCGAACCGATCGAGATCAACCCCGCCGACCTGCGCGTGGACACGTTCCGCTCCTCCGGTGCCGGCGGCCAGCACGTGAACAAGACCGACTCGGCCATCCGCATCACCCACGTGCCCACCGGCGTGGTGGTGGAATCGCAGACCGAGCGCTCCCAGCACGCCAACCGCGACAAGGCCATGAAGCGGCTGAAGGCCATGCTGGCCGAGGCCGAGGCTGCGCGCCGCGCCGCCGCCACCGCCCAGACCCGCAAGCTGCAGGTGGGCAGCGGCGACCGCAGCCAGCGCATCCGTACCTACAACTACCCCCAGGGCCGGATCACCGACCACCGGGTGGAAGGCCTCACCGTCTATGACCTGCCCAACGTGCTGGAAGGCGGCCTGGATGGCCTGATCGACCGCCTGACCAGCGAGCACCAGGCCGAGGAGCTGGCGCAGATGGCGGCATCCGGCGGCTGAGCGTGACCGCATGGCGCATCGCCGCGGGAGCCGCTACGCTCATCGAATGAGCACAAACGATCAGTCCACCCCACTTTCCATCTGCGTGCTGACGGTTTCCGACAGCCGCACTCCCGATACCGACACCTCCGGCGACTGGCTGGTCCAGGCCCTGCAGGCCGAGGGCCATTGCCTGGCTGACCGCACCCTGCTGCCGGACAACCGCTACCTGCTGCGGGCCCGGATCTCACAATGGATCGCGGATGAGACCGTGGACGGGATCATCGTGACCGGGGGCACCGGCTTCACCGGCCGCGACTCCACGCCGGAGGCGCTGCTGCCGCTGCTGGACAAGGAGATGCCGGGCTTCGGCGAGCTGTTCCGGGCCCTGTCCTACGAGGAAATCGGCACCTCCGCCCTGCAGTCCCGCGCCTTTGCCGGCGTGGCCAACGGCACCTTCCTGTTCTGCCTGCCCGGCTCCACCTCGGCCTGCCGCACCGGCTGGGAAAGGATCATCCGCGACCAGCTGGACGCCCGCACCGGCCCCTGCAACCTGTCCACGCTGCGGCCGCGCCTGAAGGAATAACCCAGCCATGCCGGCAGCCACCATGGATGGTGCAACGCGCCGGCAGCGATGGGCCCGGGTGGCGCTGGCCGGCGTGCTGCTGCCCGCTGCGCTGGCATCACATGGCCACGCGCAGGAGACCGGCGTGCCCGCCGGGCAGGAAACACCCGCAGAACCACACACACCGCAGCCGGGCGGAACGGAGCCATCCGCCACGCACCCGGCGGACGCGGACGGGACGGCTGACGCCGTCGCCAACTTCGACACCATCCGGGTGGTCGGCAAGCGCCCGGAATGGGTGGATCCCTTCGCCTTCCGCCCGCTGTTCGATCCGGACGCCAACACCTTCCAGCGCCATTGGAACGAACCGCCCAGCGTGGAAGAGGTCTCCCTGAGCGGTGGCTACATCATGCTCGGCATCAACTACGGCCTGCTCAAGGCCGCCGAAGCAGTGACCCGCCTGCCCGGATGGAAAGACCAGGTACAGCCGGCCAGCGCGCGGCCGCCGCCGCTGGACGCGGAGCAGGCCGAGCGCGCCGCCCGCCTGCGCGCTGCACAGAATCCTTGATCCCTGCGTGATACAACGGGCCCGCGGCATACCCCCGCGCATGCCCTGCCTTCCCAGCCAGGAGTCGATGATGAAAACGTACAAGGTGGGTTATCTGATTGGCAGCCTTGCCACTGAATCGATCAACCGCAAACTCGCCAACGCGCTGTTCAAACTGGCCCCGGAACAGCTGCAGTTCCATGAGATCGAATTCAAGGACCTGCCGCTCTACAGCTATGACTACGATGCGGACTATCCCGAGGTCGGGCGCCGGTTCAAGCAGGCCATCGAGGACTCGGACGCGATCCTGATCGTCACCCCGGAATACAACCGCTCGATCCCGGGCGCACTCAAGAACGCCATCGACTGGGCCAGCCGCCCGTGGGGCAGCAACTCGTTCGCCAACATCCCCTCCGGCGTGATCGGCACCTCGCCCGGTGCGATCGGCACCGCGGTGGGCCAGCAGCATCTGCGCAGCATCCTGGGCTTCCTCAACTCGCCACAGATGAATGCACCGGAGGCCTATATCCAGTTCCGCGACGGCATGATCAACGAGGCCGGCGAGATCGCCAACGAATCCACCGCTGATTTCCTGCGCCAGTATCTGAGCGAGTTCCACGAGTTCGTGGCCCGGGTGCTGACCGTGCTGCCGCGCGGCGCCTGACGCCGCGGGACCCTGCGTTCCACCAGACAAAGCCAAAAGCGCGGCCGGACCGCTTAAATTGGGTGGATCTGAAACCAGTTCCCGGGATCCACCCATGTCCACACTGTTCGACGGCTTCAAGCTGCAGGGACTGCAGCTGCGCAACCGCATCGTGATGGCGCCGATGACGCGTTCGCGCGCCCCCAGCACCGTGCCCGATGCACTGACCGCCACCTATTACGGCCAGCGCGCCAGCGCCGGCCTGGTCATCACCGAAGGCGCGCAGGTGTCCGAGCAGGGTCGGGGCTACCTGTTCACCCCCGGCATGCACAGCAATGCACAGGTGCAGGGCTGGAAGGCGGTGACCGCCGCCGTGCACGCCCGTGGCGGCGCGATCTTCGCCCAGCTCTGGCACGTGGGCCGCGTGGCGCACTGCTCGGTGCAGCCCTACGAGCGCGCCCCGGTGGGCCCGGTGGCGGTGGCGGCGGAAGACGTGAACGCCTTCGGCTACCGCGAGGACGGCACCCCCGGCCAGATGCCGGTGAGCAAGCCGCGGGCACTGGCCACGGACGAGATCCCCGGCATCACCGCCGACTTCGTTGCCGCGGCGCGCAACGCGATCGAGGCCGGCTTTGACGGCATCGAGATCCACGGTGCCAACGGCTACCTGTTCGAACAGTTCATCAACGGCGGGCTCAACACCCGCGATGACCGCTACGGCGGCGCGGAGATCGACAACCGGCTGCGCCTGCTGCTGGAAACCATCGACGCGGTCTCCGAGGCCATCGGCGGCAGCCGGACCGGGGTGCGGGTCTCCCCGTTCAACCGCATCTTCGACATGCCCGCCTTCGAGGGCGAAGCGGAGACCTGGATGACGCTGGCGCGCGAACTCGGCAAGCGCGAGCTGGCCTATGTGCACCTGGCCAACCGCGGCAGCGTGCTGGCCAATGCCGGTCGCGATTTCCTGCGTGAATTCCGCACCGCCTGTGCGGCCAACTTCATCATTGCCGGCAACTACGACCGGGCCGGCGCGGAGGCCGACCTGCACGAAGGCTTCGGCGACCTGGTCGCGTTCGGCCGGCCGTTCATCTCCAATCCTGACCTGGTCGAGCGGCTGCGCAACGACTGGCCGCTGGCCGAAGCCGACGAAGGCAGCTTCTACGGCGGCGGCGCAGCGGGCTACACCGATTACCCGGCATTCGAGGACGAGCCGGCCACCGCCTGACGGCTACGCCTGCTCCTGCGCCGGCAGATCCGGGCCGCCCGCCTCGGCAATGGCGGCCTCGATATCGGCGGCGCTGATCGGTCCCAGGAACTTCCTGGCCACGCTGCCATCCGGGCCGATGAGATAGGTCATCGGCAGTCCGCGCGGCGTGTCGAAATCCGCTGGCGGGTCATAGGTATCGATGATGGCAATGGGATAGGTCACCGGGTGCTGCTCGAGAAATCCGCGCAGCGCCTCCGCCTCGATGTCCTCATAGGCCAGGCCCAGCACCTCGATATGCTCACGCAGGCTGGCCAGGGCCGAGAGTTCCGGCATCTCTTCCCGGCACGGCGCACACCACGTCGCCCAGAAATTCACCACCACCCATTTGCCGCGATGGTCGGCAAGGTCGTACTGCGCGCCGTCCAGGGTCTGCAGCTGCAGCGTGGGAACGGCCGGCATGGAGGGCTCGGCCTGATCGCCTCCAGCCGCGGCCTCCGGCACTTCCGGCACCCCGGTCACGGGCGCGGTCTCCGGCCCGGCGGGCGGCGGGGCCTCGCCCTGGCAGGCGGCCAGCATCGCGCCAGCCAGAAGTGCCGCCAACAGGTATCGCATGTTCATGTGTTCTCCCTGGGAAAGTCATACAGGCTGCCGACCCTGCGCTTGAGGTGCTCGCGCAGCGGCAGTCGCAGCTCATCCACCGCGGCTGCCGCGGCCGCGCCCAGCGCGTCATCGCGACACGGCAGGCGCGCTTCGGAGATTGGCACACGCAGCTGACAGGCTTCGTAAAGATCGGCCAGGGTCAGGTCGTCCAGGTCCCGCGCCAGCAGCCATTCACCGGTTTCGGCGCGGATGACCAGGCCGATTTTCGCCAGCTGGCCCAGCATCTGCTGCACCAGGCTGTCGGTCAGGCACGGTTCCAATGCCTGCAGCGCATCGCTGTGCAGGCCGCGCCCCTCCTGCCGGGCATGGGCAAAGCGGCCCAGCAGGCGCAGCAGCCCGTAGATCTCGTAGCCCTCCGGCAGGCGCATGGACGCCGGCTGGTAGCGGAACGCCGACACCGACGAGGCGAACGAGGCGCCCAGCAGCACCGACACCCAGGCCATGTAGATCCACAGCAGCAGGATCGGGAAGAACGCGACCTGGCCGTAGATCCGCTCGTAGGCGTCGAAGCTGCCCAGGTACAGGGCAATCAGCCGTTTCAGCACCTCAAGCAGCACCGCCGCCAGCAACGCACCGGCGAAGGCGTGCCGCCATTTGACCGTGCGGTGCGGCACCACCCGGTAGATCGTGGCGAAGGCCAGCAGCTCGATGGCAAACGGTGCCATGCCCACCAGGTTGCGCTGCAGCCAGGCGCCGGACACGGTGCGGAAGATATCCAGTGCGAACACGCTGGTCATCACCGCGATCGAGGCGCTGGCCACCAGCGCGCCCAGGGTCAGCACCGTCCAGTACACCAGGAAGCGCGAGATCTGCGGCCGCGCCGCCTTCACCCGCCAGATCCGGTTGAAGGCTGTTTCCACGCCCTGCAGGGTGATCAGCACCGTCACCACCAGGGTGATCACACCCATGGCCGTGAGCTGTCCGGTATTGGCCGAGAACTGCAGCAGGTAGGACTCCACCGCCTGCGCCGCGCTGGGCACGAAGTTGGAGAAGATGAAGTCCTGCAGCACCCGGCTCCATTGCTCGAACACCGGGAAGGCGGAAAGCACGCCGAAGATCACGATCGACAGCGGCACCAGCGCCAGCACCGTGGTGAACGACAGCGCGCCGGCCGCCTCGAACAGCCGGTCGTCGAAAAAGCGCCGGGCCAGGAAACGGACGAAGGATCGCGCGCGGGCGCGATCCACCAGGCGTTCCTTCAGGCGCTGCAGTGTGGGCCGAGGTTCCATCGCAGCGAGAGTACCCGAAGCCGGATGCTCTATCCTTGCCGCTTTCGAAGGGCAGGACGATGACCGAAATTCTGGTGCTCTACTACAGCCGCAACGGTTCGGTGGCGCGACTGGCGCGGCAGATCGCGCGCGGCGTGGAAGAAGTGGCCGGCTGCCGGGCGCGCCTGCGCACCGTACCGCCGGTGGCGCCCGTGACCCGCACCGCCGAGCCGCCGGTGCCGGCCGAGGGTGCGCCCTTCGTGGAACCCGCGGATTTCGATGAGTGCGACGGCCTGCTGCTGGGCAGCCCCACCCGGTTCGGCAACATGGCCGCGCCGCTCAAGTACTGCATCGACGGTCTCGGCGCCGAGTGGGCCAGCGGCACCCTGGCGGGCAAGCCGGCGGCCGTGTTCACCTCGTCCTCGACCATGCATGGCGGCCAGGAATCGACCCTGCTGTCGATGATGATCCCGCTGCTGCACCACGGCTGCGTGATTGTCGGCATCCCGTTCACCGAGCCGGCCCTGAGCAGCACACGCAGCGGGGGCACGCCCTACGGTGCCAGCCACGTGGCCGGCAGCGGGGACGACGGGCGGCCAACCGACGATGAAACCACGCTGGCCCGTGCTCTTGGACGGCGCGTGGCCACGCTTGCGGCGAAACTGGCGTCATGAGCGCCCGTACGCTGCGCATCACCCATGCCGCCACCCTGTTCGCCCTGGCCGGCGTGTTCGCGCTCTGGTACCTGGGGCGCGGCCACATGGCCACGGCGCTGGTGGTGTTCATCGCGCCGCCGCTGCTGCTGGCTGCGGGCGTGCTGGCCGGCAACCGTCTGGCCACGTTCTGGTCGGGCGTGGGCGGGCTGCTGTGGTTCAGCCACGGGGTGATGGAAGCCTGGAGCAACCCCGCCTATCGCTGGCTGGCGCTGGCCGAAGTGCTGCTGGCGCTGGCGATCATCCTGCTGGCCAGCTGGCCCGGGCTGGCCGCACGCCGCAGGCGTCGATCCGACTGAGCCCCGGCCACCTCGCCGGGCGGATAGAATGCACGCTCTTTCCGCTGCCTGATTGTCACACGCCCTATGGAAGAACTGCTGATCGTCACCACCGGCGGCACCATCGACAAGGTGTATTTCGATGACAAGTCGGACTTCCAGGTGGGCGAACCCCAGATCGGGCAGATCCTGCAGGAGCTGGGCGTCGCATTCCGCTTCCGGGTGATCCCGATCCTGCGCAAGGACTCCCTGCATCTGAACGACGGGGACCGCGAGCTGATCCGGGCCACCATTGCCGCCCAGTCCAGCCGCCACGTGCTGATCACCCACGGCACCGACTCGATGGTGGAAACGGCGCGGGCGCTGGAAAGCCTGGCCGACAAGACCATCGTGCTGACCGGCGCACTCAACCCGGCCCGCTACCGCGGCTCGGACGCCGAGTTCAATATCGGTACCGCCGTGGGCGCCGTGCAGTCG